>CALLRY010000374.1:0-1583 GCA_938014285.1 uncultured Collinsella sp.
TACAAACAGGGCGCAGGGGGTGTGTCCCATGGAAGCGAAGTCCACCTGATGGTACTCACGATAGAGCTGTGCCGCACCGTCGAATCTCAGGCACATGACCTTTTCGGCAAGGATGCCGACGATGCTCGCGTGCATGCGCTCGGCATTTTGCGTAATGGCGTAGCGCCGCCATAGCGAGAGGGCATAGCTTTGGGGGTCGGTCGTGATCAGGTCGTCAAACAATCGACCCGTGGCACCGTCCTGCAGGTGCTCGATCAGCTTGATGACCGAGCTGATCGTCTGCTCGTCGGCGGGTAGCTGTTCGGTGACGTAGGCGATAAGACACGACAGCAGGTTTGCCGCCGCATGATCCCAAAAAGGCTGGTTGTTGTCCTCGATGGGGCAGATGGCCTTTGCCACCGAGAGGATGTCCTGCTGGTTGGGCCTGCCGTCCGCCTTGCGGCGAATGTGCCTCAGGGGGTTGTAGCCGCAGCGCTCGATGCCGGGCGCAAGGGCCGGGACGGTGTTGAGGTCGGCGAAGTTGAGACATTGCACGCGGTAACCGTGGGCTGCCAGCACGGGTCCCACTTCGCGACAGAGCGTGCCTTTGGTGTCGAGCACGATGTAGCTTGCGTTCATTTGCAGCAGGTTGGGCTTGAGGACGTTTCGGGTCTTGCCGGCTCCCGAGGGGCCGATCACAAGTGCATTGTTGTTGAGTCCCGTTTGGCGGGTGTCGCAGGAAAGCGTTCGATCCTTGGCGAGGATGGTGGACGATGCGGACTCAGATGCGGCGAGGCGGCTGGCGAGGTTAGACATGGGCGACCTCCTTGGTGGCCGAGAGGATTTCGTGGGCAAAGCCGAGCTCGACGGCGCGCTCGGCCGAAAGGTAGGTGTCTTTTGCAGTGAGGGACTGGATGCGCTTGGGCGTGAGGCCGCTGCGGTCCGAGAGGATTTGCGTGAGGATCTTGCGGGTCTGCATGAGACGCCGGCTGGTTTCCTGCAGCGCAAGTGCCGAGCCGCCTGCCCCCTGGGGGATCAGCGGGTCGTGAATCATGAGCTCTGCATGGGGCGCCATACGGCGATCGTCGCCGCCCATAAAGATCACGGCGCCCATGGACGCGGCGAATTCCAGGCAGACGGTGCGGATGGGGCACGATGCGAGGCGCATGGCGTCATAGATCGCAAGGCCCGATCGCACGCTTCCGCCGGCGCTGGCGACAAATATGGTGATGGGGCGGCTGGGTTCGGTGGCATCGAGCAGGCGGATCTGCTGGCATAGGTCGTGGGCCATCGGGGTTTCGATGTTTCCCATGACGGAGAGCTCGCGACGGGCGAGCATCTCATCGTAAATGCTGGTGAGCGTGATACCTCGGGCGGATTCACGCATGGTGAGGGGACTGATGATGGGGGAATGATTGGTGTCCATGAGGACTCCTTTCTGTTGGTTGTGTTGTGGAATAGGATTGTTGCCCGCGGAGGGGCTGGCGGGCTACAGGGCTCGTCCGAGCCTGAGATCGAGCTCGGTTGTGGGGCAGGCTGCCTGTTCGTGCGGCTCGCAAGCACCAAAGGCTCCAAAGCGATGGAGCGTTGCGGCGGGCGTGGTG
>CALLRY010000375.1:0-1416 GCA_938014285.1 uncultured Collinsella sp.
GCTTAGGGAAGAACTGCTGCGGGTAGTTGCCCGCAGCAAGGAGGCCGCCAAGTCTGATCTTGCCGTTTTGATCGGTTATGTTCAGCCGAGCCATCTGGACTTGCAGGGTCTTGGCTCCACGCAGCGCTTTGGGATGATTTATCTTCTCGTTTTCGATGATTTTTCTGATTGTTTCTTTGTTGAGGTCGTCGACGGATGCCTCCAGGACGATTTCCTTGTCCGCAGGTGATGGCACCAGTGCGTTCTGCAAAGCGAATATCTCTGTCGCCGAGAGCTTCATGTCCTTGTTGGCAACACGCTTGTAGCTACCGTTTTCCACTCCGCGACTCGTGATGAAGCAGGGCTTTTGCGCGAGGTCTACCTCGGCTACTCGGATGGCGAGGACCTGTCTTCCCTCGAAATCAACTCTCGAGAGGTTGTATTGGGGCGGATTAGTCAGCTTGCCGTCTCTCGGTTGCATGCCGGAGACAAACTGCTCGATTGACTTATCTATGTCAAATTTCGGGGGAATAGTGAAGCCGTTCTCTTGGTCCAGACCAAGGAGAATGAGACCGCCCGAGGTGTTGCCAAAAGCGCTCACGCTTTCCCACACGTCGTTGCTCAGTTTTGTTTTGCACTTCTTTGCCTCGATGTTTTCGTCATCGTTGTGCTGGATGCGCAGCCTTTCGACGACCTCCGTCAGCTCTTCCGGACTCATTGTGCTCCTTGCCTGACTGGCGCTTTCTGTTTCAATAAAATATTCTAGCACCTCACTAAAAGAATCTTCATATCACTCAATATTTTAGTGATAAATAGAATTTTTAACTGATATGTGAGGATGTGGTTTTTGACAGTTAGCGTTCAGAGCTCGAATCGCTTTTGCGTATTCAGCGCGGGGCCTTGGCTGTGCTCTCAAGAGGGACTATCTCCAATACTGAGAGTCCTCACTAAAAATCTCAGTAAAAATTTGATTGAGGCTTTTAGTGACAAGCTAAACCACTTTAGTGAAGGAGATAGTCGTGTCGGAATGGTGGTGGGCTTTACGGTCCCAGCACACTGCCGATGGTGTCGGCGGCCCCATGGCATCGCTTTTAGCGAATGGTGATGCCTTCGGGCAAATCGATTGCGCGGAAGTCGAATTCGTCGTCTTCCTGCTCCTCGGCGGGCGCGACGACCTCCTCAACGACGGGCGCGGGTTGGCCGAACGCCTCGTCGAACGCATCAAAGCTTGCGCGCGGCACGGCGAACACGATGGTTTTGATGGCGCCAGGGTGAGCGGCAATCCATTGCTGGAAAAGCTCGATGACTTGGGCGGGTTGGAAGCCTTGGCGTCCGCATGCGTAGGCGTTCACGATGAGCGTTTCGATTTCGTTGGCAGCCGCGATGTTCAGCATGGTTTCGATGCGGGCCGCCAGGCAATCGAGGCATTCGCGTTCG
>CALLRY010000376.1:0-4613 GCA_938014285.1 uncultured Collinsella sp.
CTGCTGCGGGGTCACACGACCAAAGACATGGTAGCGGTCCACTGCGGCATCGAGCTTGGCCGGCGTATCGAGCGTCGTGGCGTCCACATAAGCGTCCGCCCCCGGCACGCCCACCACGCGCGCGATCGACGACACCGTACGCGGGTCGTCGCCACTGATCACGTTGAGGGTCACGCCCTGCTCGTTAAAGTAGCCGATGGTCTCGGCCGCCGAGGTACGAATCTCGTCGCGGATGGTCACAAAGCCCACGGGCTCGGCCTCTCCCACCATATCGCCATCGGGCGTAAAGCCGTCCACGCGCGCCACCACGAGCACGCGGCAGGTATCGGCAAGCTCGGCGACACGGTTCTCGACCTGCGAAAACACACGCTCCGAAAGCACAAACTGCGCGGCGCCCATCACATAGGAGCCCTGCGCAAACGAAGCGCCACTCCATTTTTTTGACGACGAGAACGGAATGACCGACAGCGGTTCAGACACCTCGACCGGGCGATCGGCGTAATAGTTGAGCAGCGCCTGGCAGGTCTCGTTGGCATCGGCCGAAGTCGCACGTGCCACGTTAGCCAGCGCAAAATCGAGCACCGTGGTATCGACGGGAACGGCCGCCTCGTCCGGGCCGGCGCCTAGGCTCACGCCCTCAACCGGCAGCGGATACGTGCCCTCGACCTCCATGCGGCCCGACGTGATGGTGCCCGTCTTGTCCAGGCACAGCACGTCGACGCGAGCGAGCGTCTCGATGCAGTAGAGATGCTGTGCCAGCACCTTGCGGCGGGCCAAGCGCACCGTAGCGATGGCGAGCACCGACGAGGTCAGCAGCACCAGGCCTTGCGGGATCATGCCCAGCAGGGCGCCCACCGTGGACAGCAGCGCCGACGAAGGCACATGACCAGCCAACAGCTCGGAGAAACACCACGAAAGCGCGCTATCGCCCGGGGTTCCCGCGGCATCCCACAGCTCGCTCACACTCGAGGCAAACAACGCCAAACCGAGCGGGATCATGATGATGCTCGCAAAGCGCACGATGGCGTTAAGCGCGTTCATGATCTCGGAATTGACCTTTTTGACGTACTTGGCCTCGTTATTAATTTTGGCCACGTAGTTGTCGGCGCCGACATGGATCACGCGGGCGCGCAGCAGACCCGAGTCGATAAAGCTGCCGCTCATGAGCCCGGAACCGGGCTGTTTCTTGATAAGGTCGCTCTCGCCCGTCAGCAAGCTCTCGTTCACGAGAGCCTCGCCCGAAACCACCACGGCATCAGCGGGAATCTGGTCGCCGCGCCCCAGGCGGATGATGTCGTCGAGCACGATCTGGTCCAGGTCGAGCTCCACCTCGGCGCCGTCGCGCACCGCGATGGCTTTCTTGGAGGTCAACAGCGTGAGCTTATCGACCATCTTCTTGGAACGCATGGACTGGATGACGCCAATAGCGGTATTGAGGAACACCACGAACAGGAACGTCAGATTCTTAAACGAACCGGTCAAAATGACCAGGAACGCCAAGATCACGTTGATCAAATTGAACAGCGTGCAGAGGTTCTCGATGATGAGCTCTTTGACCGACTTGATCTTGAGTTCCATGTTGCGGTTGATTTTACCGGCGGCGATGCGCTCCTCGACCTCGGCGGTCGAGAGTCCGCGCTCGATATCCGTTGCTGCCATACCACGTCCCATCACGTCGCGTCGGTATAAGAAAAACCGCCCGGACCATGCGAGGTTCGGACGGTCTTACGTTCGATGGTGCCCCATGTTGGATTCGAACCAACGGCCTTCTGCTCCGGAGGCAGACGCTCTAATCCCCTGAGCTAATAGGGCGAACGACTGGCATTATACCCAAGTGCGCCACGGGCTATCAAAATAAAAGAAAAAGCTTTGCAATTCCGAGGAAGACGCGGCGCAACGGCCCACTTTAGAAGGCAAAAGCGAGTCAGATAGTATAAACTCTCATGCACCATATATACACGGCTCGCGATGCGGGCCGTTTTTGCAAAAGTTATCCATCGAGGTGAGAGGCACACCATGATTGCAATTCTAAAGCAGAGCGCCAGCGACGAGGCCGTCAGCCATATCGTCAGCTGGATTGAGAAAAAAGGCCTGAAGACCGACGTCTCGCGCGGCGAGAACGAGACGATCATCGGCCTGGTGGGCGATACGACCAAGATCGACCCGTTCCTGCTCGAGTCTATGGATGTCGTCGAGCGCGTGCAGCGCGTCTCCGAGCCTTTTAAGCGTGCCAACCGCAAATTCCACCCCGAGGATTCCGTCATCGACTGCGGCCACGGCGTCAAGATCGGCGGCGACCAGTTCCAGGTCATCGCCGGTCCCTGCTCCGTCGAGGGCGAGAACCTCATCCGCATCGCACGCCGCGTGAAGGCCGCCGGCGCCACGATGCTGCGCGGTGGCGCCTACAAGCCCCGCACCTCCCCCTACGCCTACCAGGGCATGGGCCCCGCCGGCCTCGACCTGCTGTGCGAGGCGTCTGCCGAGCTCGACATGCCGATCGTCACCGAGATCATGGACCCACGCGACGTACAGGTCTTCTTGGACAAGAAGATTGACGTCATGCAGATCGGCGCCCGCAACGCCCAGAATTTCCCCCTGCTCAAGGAGGTCGGCAAGACCCAGACTCCGATCTTGCTTAAGCGCGGCATGTCCGGCACGATCGACGAGCTGCTCATGGCCGCCGAGTACATCATGAGCGAGGGCAACGACAACGTCATCCTGTGCGAGCGCGGTATCCGCACCTTCGAGACCCGCACCCGCAACACCTTCGACCTCAACGCCGTGCCGGTGCTGCACCACCTGTCGCACCTGCCCGTCGTCGCCGACCCCAGCCACGCCACCGGCTACACCCGCTACGTTGAGCCCATGGCGCTCGCTGCGACCGCCTGCGGTGCCAACGGCCTGGAGATCGAGGTCCACGACGAGCCGAGCCGCGCCTGGTCCGACGGCGCCCAGGCCCTCACCCCCGATCAGTTCGACGACACCATGCGCCGCATCCGAGCCATCCGCGAGGTTGTCTGCCAAGAGACCATGGAGTAGCCATGGGTACGGTGAGAAACGCGCGCGTTAACCAGGGCGGCCCCAAGTGCGCCGGCATCGTCGGCCTTGGCCTCATCGGCGGCAGCTTCGCACGCGGCTATGCGCAGGCGGGCGTCCGCGTGCTGGCCTGGGACCCCGATGACGATGTCATGACGGCCGCCAGCATGGGCACTGTCGCCGGAGAGCTCAACGACAAGACACTCGGCGAATGCGACATCATCGTCCTGGCCTGCTACCCCGAGGCCTGCATCGAGTGGCTCGAGGCGCATGCACAGGCACTCGCCGATGCCACCGACACCGAGGCCATCATGGGCCCCGTGGTGATCGACACGGTGGGCGTCAAGGGCATCGTGTGCGAGCGCGCCTTTGAGCTTGCCCGCGAGCACGGCTTTTACTTTGTGGGTGCGCACCCCATGGCGGGCACCCAGTTCATGGGCTACGCTAACTCTCGTGCCGACCTGTTCCAGGGCGCCCCGCTGGTGCTCGTACCGCCCGCGGTAGACGATGCGCTCAAGCTGGAGCTTTTGGGCCAGGTGCGCGAGATGGTGCGCCCCTTGGGCTTTGGCAAGTTCAGCGTGACCAGCGCCGCCGAGCACGACCGCGTCATCGCCTTCACGAGCCAGCTTGCGCACGTGGTATCCAACGCCTACGTCAAAAGCCCCACCGCCCAGGTTCACCACGGCTTTTCGGCCGGTAGCTACCGCGATCTCACCCGCGTGGCGCACCTCAACCCGCAAATGTGGTCCGAGCTCATGATCGACGACGCCGACGCGCTCGCCTTCGAGATCGACCATCTGATCGAGTCGCTCGGCGCCTACAGCCGTGCGCTCAAGGACCGCGACCAGCGCTATCTGGAGAATCTCCTTGCCGAGGGCGACCGCATTAAGCGCGCACTCGACGACGAGGCCTCCCACTAGACCACCTATCACGCCAGGTCGAAAGGACCATAGCTTATGGCGATTACCATCGATATCGACACTGCACGCCCCTACCAGGTGCATGTTGGCACGTTTTTGCTGGAGCAGGCGGGACCGCTCGTTCGAGCCACCGCCGGCGGCTCGCGCGCTGTCATCGTGACGGACACCAACGTAGGCCCCCTCTACCAGATGCCTGTTAAGCAGAGCCTCGAATCCGCAGGCTACGAGGTGAGCATCTGCACCTTCGAGGCTGGCGAGGCCCATAAGCGCGCCGAGACCTACGTTGCCATTTTAGAGTTTGTGGCCGAGCACGAGCTTTCGCGCTCCGACGTGATCGTGGCACTCGGCGGCGGCGTCGTGGGCGACGTGGCGGGCTTTGTGGCCGCCACCTACATGCGCGGCTGCAAGTTTGTGCAGATCCCGACGAGTCTGCTCGCCATGGTGGATTCGTCGGTGGGCGGCAAGACCGCCATCGACCTGGCTGCCGGCAAGAACTTGGCCGGCGCCTTTTGGCAGCCGAGCGTGGTTATCGCCGACGTGGGGTGCCTGGCCACCCTCACGCCCGAGCAGTTCGCCGACGGCTGCGGCGAGGTCATCAAGCATGCCGTGATCGCCGACGCGATCATCATCGGGGGGCCGCACATGAGGTAGATGCAG
>CALLRY010000377.1:0-2360 GCA_938014285.1 uncultured Collinsella sp.
AGTTGCTTCGCGCGCAATCGACAACGATGCTCTGATGCGTTTGGCTGACTATCTGGAGCAAGAGACCGACGATACATTTCTAAAAGTCTACAGCCTGGGCGATGACTTTTGGGGCAACGATGCCTATTGCGTGACGAGCAATCCCGAGCGTGTGCGTCGCGCTATGGAGTCGGGCGGCAATGCGTGGCTCAAAGGCGAAGAGGCCCCGTGTCGTCCCGTCGATGGCGCGCCGGTGTTTAAGGCGAATATCTGGAGTGCCCGTTCGCGTGAGGAGCTCGCGGAGCTACGCGAGCGCGTTGCCGTTGAGGTGCCGGAACTCTCGCTTGTGTTTCCCAACAACCGAGTGCGCCTGTTCGACATCCTTCCGGATGGTTGGGACAAGGGCTGCGCTGCGCTGGAGCTGGCGCGCGCCTTGGGCCTGACGCCCGACGAGGTGGCCGTATTTGGCGATTCCGATAACGATCTGCCCATGATCGATGCCGTTCCCAACTCCGTTGCAGTCGCCAATGCCAATGAGGCCGTCACGGCTGCCGCGCGCTGGCATATCGGCGCCGCGGCAGATGATGCGGTCGCCGGGGCTCTGCATCAGATTGCCGCCTGCGCCGCGACGGGGGAGATGCCGCCGTTTATGCGTCAGGAGGGTGCAGCCGACGCGAATTTCGCGAACAGCTAAGGAGACAGCCATGAAGCTCCAGCAGCTCAGATATGTCGTCAAAGTTGCCGAATGCGGCAGCATTACCGAGGCCTCGCGCCGTCTCTTTGTGTCGCAGCCTTCGATTACCGCGTCGATCCGCGATCTCGAAAACGAGATGGGTGTGCACATCTTTGAGCGCACCAACAAGGGCGTCATTGTGTCCGAGGAAGGCGAGACCTTCTTGGGCTATGCGCGCCAGGTACTCGACCAGGCCGACCTGCTCGAGGGCAAGTACAAGGGCGCATCCGAGCAGGTGCCGCACTTTAGTGTGAGCTGCCAGCATTATTCCTTTGCCGTCAACGCGTTTGTCGACGTGATCCGCGAGTTCGATGCCGCGCGTTACGACTTCACCCTGCGCGAGGAGCAGACTCACGAGATTATCGAGGATGTCGCGCATATGAAAAGCGAACTGGGCATCCTGTACTTATCCGAGCATAACCGCGAGGTCATCGAGCGCATGCTGGTGGCCAACGAGCTCGTGTTCGAAGGACTCTTCTGCGCCACGCCGCATGTCTTCGTCTGCGCCGACCATCCGCTGGCGGACCGCTCCAGCGTGACGCTCGAGGACTTGGAAGACTACCCGTTCCTGTCCTACGAGCAGGGCAGCTACAACTCGTTTTACTATTCCGAGGAGCTGACCTCGACGTTCGAGCGTCGCAAAAATATCCGCGTGCGCGACCGTGCGACGTTGTTCAATTTGGCCATGGGCCTCAACGGCTACACGGTATGCTCGGGCGTGATCAGCCACGAGCTCAACGGCCCCGGCATTATCTCGATTCCGCTCGACGTGGACGAGTACATGGAGATTGGCATCATCACGCGCAAGAACACGACGCTTACGCGCTACGGTCGGGCCTATATCGACGCGATTCGTCAGCATATCTAGGCTGCTGTGCTCCGCACGGTTCAAGTCTCTTTATGACAGTCCAGACTGATATAGGAAACATCTATATCAAACTGTTATAAACGTATATTTTACGATGGTCATATGAGCGCTCATACTCTGTCCCAGTAAAGCAACCAATGCAAAGGGAGATATCTATGAGCACTTCGATTCAACCGAACGCGCCGTTTCGCGCCGATATCGTCGGCAGCTTTCTTCGTCCGCAGGCTGTAAAGGACGCCCGTGCCGCCTATGTCGCGGGTAAACTCGACGCTTCCGGCCTTAAGGCCGTCGAGGACGATGCCATTCGCGATTTGGTGGCCAAGCAGAAGGCCGCCGGCCTGCAGGTGATCACCGATGGCGAGTTCCGCCGCAGCTACTGGCACCTCGATTTTATGTGGGGCCTTAACGGCATTGAGCGCCGCACCTCACGCACGGGTTATATGTTCCATGACGAGGAGACGACGGCCGACACCGCCGTGGTTACCGGTCCCATTAGCGGCGAGAACCACCCGTTCGTCGAGCATTTTAAGTTCGTCAAGGCGCTTGAGGAGGAGGGCCAGGTCGCACGCCAGACCATTCCGGCGCCGATCCAGACGTTCTCTGAGGTCACGCTCGATCGCTGCGATGGCCAGCAGGAGAGCCTGCGCGCTGTCTATAAGACCGATGAGGAACTTGCCGACGCCATTGCAGCCGCTTATCGCACGGTGATCGCCGACCTGTACGCAGCAGGCTGCCGCAACATCCAGTTTGATGACTGCACCTGGGGCATCTACTGCGATA
>CALLRY010000378.1:0-2721 GCA_938014285.1 uncultured Collinsella sp.
TACCTCGGCAGCACGACCCGGTTGCAGGAAGGCATAGCTCTCGCCCTCGACGGGACGGAAGCGAACCTTCTCGATGCGCAGCTGGGCAAGCAGCTCCTCAACGATGCCCTTGCCAAAGAAGAAACGCAGCTTGCGGTACTTCATGTTCCAAGACCGCTCGCTCCACTGGCCCGAGAGCACGCCCGCCACGGACTTGGTCTCCTT
The DNA here is from genome assembly GCA_938014285.1 of uncultured Collinsella sp. Classification (GTDB taxonomy): domain Bacteria; phylum Actinomycetota; class Coriobacteriia; order Coriobacteriales; family Coriobacteriaceae; genus Collinsella. The sequence goes on from CALLRY010000378.1 coordinate 205, forward strand.
GGGCAGGCTGGCGTTCTCGCGACCGTGGAACAAGCTGCCGACCTCGTACAGATGCACGTTGGGCGTGCCGTGGGCCTCGTTGTAGGCCACAGACTGCAACAGGCCTGGCAACAGCGAGCGGCGCATCTCGGTCTGCTCGGCTACCAGCGGGTTCATGAGCACCACGGGGCAACCGCGACCCTCGGTGGACATACCGATCTTCTCCAGGTCGCCCGGGGCGGCAAAGCCAAAAGTCGTGGTCTCGTTGAGGCCGCAGGCGCGCAGGATCTCGCCGACCTTACGAGTGAGCTTCTGCTCGCGGGTCAGACCGCCGATGTGGTTCTTGGCAGCCGGAATGGTCGCCGTCACGCGGCCCATGCCCCATAGGCGCAAGACCTCCTCGATCAGGTCGATCTCACGCGGCAGGTCGGGACGGAAGCTCGGCGGCGTGACCATAAAGTCCTCGCCGTCGCGCTCGACGGTGCAGCCCAGGCGGGTGAGCGAACGCTCGATAAAGTCGGGCTCGATGTCGGCACCGCAGATGGCACGCACGCGGGCCAGGCGCAGCTTAATGCTGTCGATGGTCTTGGGCGCGGGGAACACGTCCACATAGCCGGGAGCAACCTCGCCGCCGGCGATCTCCTCGATCAGCGCGCAGGTAACGTTGGCGACATCCACGCAGCCGGTCTCGTCGACCTGGCGCTCAAAGCGAATGGAGGCGTCGGAGATCAGCGACAGATCGCGGCTGGTGTGCGAGGTGCGACCGGCGTTGAAGCAGGCGCTCTCGACCATCACGTCGACGGTGTCGTCCTCGATCTCGGAATCCATGCCACCCATAACGCCGGCCAACGCCACGGGGCGCTCGCCGTCGGTGATGAGGCCCATGCCGGCGTCGAGCGTGCGCTCCTCGCCGTCGAGGGTCGTAAACTTCTCGTCCTGTTGGGCGGCGCGAACCACCACGCGACGATGGCCATCGCGCTCGGCAAAGGTGTCCAGGTCAAAGGCGTGCAGCGGCTGACCGGTGAGCATCATCACATAGTTGGTGATGTCGACGATGTTGTTGTGCGGACGCACGCCCAGGGCGTTGAGGCGCTTGACCATCCAGTCGGGCGACGGGCCGACCTTGACGTTGCGCACGATGCGGGCGACGTAGCGGTCGCACAGGCCCTCGTCAGCGATCTCGACGGAAAGCTCGTCGTCGGTCGCGCGGCCGGCCTCGGCCTTAATGGCGGGCAGCTCAACGTGGAAATCGCGGTCGAAGATGGCGCCGGTCTCGCGGGCCATGCCGATCATGGACAGGCAGTCGGGGCGGTTGGGCGTAATCTCGCAGTCGAGCACGGTATCACTCGAGCCCACGTACTCGGCAAACGGCATGCCGCAGGGCGTATCCTCGGGCAGGATCATGATGCCGGAGTGGTCGCCGCCCAAGCCGAGCTCGCGCGCGGAGCAGTTCATGCCCATGGACACGACGCCGCGAAGCTTGCTCTTCTTGATCTTGACGTCGCCGGGAAGCACGGCGCCAATCATGGCCGTGACGATGTGGTCGCCGGCCTCGAAGTTCTGCGCTCCGCAGACGATCTGCAGCGGAGCGGGGTTGCCGTCGGCGTCGAGGTTCTTGTCACCCACGTCGACCGAGCACACATACATGTGGTCGCTATCGGGGTGCGGGGTCTTGGTGAGCACCTTGGCGGTCACCACGTGGTCGAAGGACTCGCCCACGGTGTCGATCGCCTCGACCTCGGTGCCGGTACGGATATATTCGTCCGAAAGGGTCTTGGGATCCTCCGGAATATCGATCATGGTCTTGAGCCAGTCGTAAGAAACGCGCATCTAACTGGTCTCCTTTCATAAATGCGGCTTTGAGCCGGAAACTGCAACTAAGAAGAAAGCGTTCTAGAACTGGTTCAAGAACCTCATGTCACCAGTCATCAACGTGCGCAGGTCGGGCAGGTCGTAGCGCAGTGCCGCGACGCGCTCGGCGCCAATACCAAAGGCGAAGCCGGTGTACTTCTCGGGGTCGATGCCGCAGTTGATCAGGACGTTGGGGTCGACCATACCGCAGCCCAGGATCTCGATCCAGCCGCTGTGCTTGCAGAAGTTGCAGCCCTTGCCGCCGCACACGTGGCAGCTCACGTCCACCTCGCAGCTGGGCTCGGTGAAGGGGAAGAAGTGCGGGCGGTAACGCGTCTTGCGATCCTCGCCAAACATGCACTTAACAAAGTAGTCGAGCGTGCCCTTAAGATCGCCAAAGGTGATGCCCTCGTCGACGACCAGGCCCTCAATCTGGTTGAACTGCGGCAGGTGGCAGGCGTCGGCCGTGTCGGGACGGTAGACGGTGCCCGGGCAGATCATGTAGATGGGCGGCTTCTGCGACTCCATGGTGTGGATCTGCACGCCCGAGGTCTGGGTGCGCAGCAGCACGTCGGACTCACCGTGAGCGTGAGCCTCGGGATGCGCGACGCTGCCGGGGTTGTTGTCGACCACATAGAACGTGTCGCGAGCCGAGCGGCTCGGGTGATCCATGGGCGCGTTGAGCGC
>CALLRY010000379.1:0-5258 GCA_938014285.1 uncultured Collinsella sp.
CTCATGGGTGCGGGCGCGCTCTGCCGCCTCGGCCTCGCGCTGACGAGCGCGGTCCTCGTTCTCAAACTCGATATCGTCCTCAATCTCATCGCTCGGATTGAGCAGCTCGTCCAGACTCACACCATAGAGCTTGGCGAGCGAGATCAGGTTCTCGGTATCGGGCGAGCTCTCCGCACGCTCCCATTTACTAACCGCCTGGCGCGACAGCCCCAGCTTTCGCGCCAGCCCTTCTTGGCTAAAGCCCTTGCTGCGGCGAAGGTCAGCGAGCCGCTGCGCAGTTTCTACATTCATGGTTCCTCCTATGTGATGCCAGCCGTGCCGCCGGACCGTTTGTGTTCTTAAGGCGCCTTGCACAGTTAAAAATCTATCCGCCACCGCCAAAAGCATGCCACCTATTCTAGTGAGATTTTTGACAACTGGCGGTTGCGGGCACATATGAGCTGCGGAAATGTGTCCAAACAAAGCAATGAGCCGCAGCTCGGTTGTCCCCGTTGCGGCGTTAACGGTAGTATGGTCGTACTGTTTATTTCGCACCGCCAACGGAGGGAGTTCCGCGCCGTGAACCGCGATTTCGCCTCATCGCTCATCCAGCTCAACAACACGTTCTATCGCGAGCACTCCGCTTCCTTTTCCGATACGCGCCAGGCCCCGTGGCCCGGCTGGGTACGCACCATGGATATCGCGCTCGAACAGCTCGACGTCGCCACGATCGAGCATCCCGTCCGCGTCTTCGATCTTGCCTGTGGCAATATGCGATTCGAGAACTTTGCCGCCGGCGGCGCACTTGCCGCCAAGGGCGTCGATGGCGCAAACCCCTCGGCAGATGCCAGCTGCCCGTTTGAGTTCTATGGTGTCGACTCGTGCCAAGACCTGGCCATCGATGCACATGGCCACGCGCTGCGCATTCCCAACCTGCACTTCCAGGAACTCGACGTGCTCGACGCCCTTATGAAGCTCAACCCCGCCGAGACGCCCGACGTGCTTTTCGACGCCCCGCTCGCCGACATCTCGGTTTGCTTTGGCTTTATGCACCATGTGCCGTCGTGCGAGTACCGTGTACGCGTGCTCGACGCTCTGGTGCGTCAGACGCGCCCGGGCGGCATCATCGCCATCAGCTTTTGGGAGTTTATGAACGACGAGCGCATGGCGCGCAAGGCCGTTCGCGCCGAGGCCCGCGCCGAGCTCACCCCGCCGTTTGAGGGTTACGATTCCGCGCAGTTTGAAGCCGGCGACCACCTCATTGGCTGGCAAAACGACCGCCACGCCTACCGCTATTGTCATCACTTTGACGATCAGCAGATCACCGACCTGGTGCGCGGCGTCCGTACGTTCTACAAGAGTGGCGAGGTCCCCGTGCGCGAGCTTGAGCGTTTCCATGCCGACGGTCGCAGCGGCGAGCTCAACCGCTATGTGATTCTCAAGCGCCTGTAGGTATCGGCGACTCGCCGCCGGGCTGCACCGCATCTTTCGGGCAAGCTATGCCCGCCCTATTTCAATCCATTGACGGAACGTGCAGCTATGCGTTCCAAACTTATGACCAAGGAGCCTCATGGGAGCCGTCCACGTTCGCACGCCTAAGAACTTTGTGCTCGAGGAGCGCCTGGAGCGCTACGCCGATGCGATTGAGACGAACCCCGAGGCCTATGCCGGAGATTGGCGCAAGGCCTGTGCGCCCGCAGGCAGCAAGCCCTTCGAGCACCTTCACCTGGATCTTGGCTGTGGCAAGGGAACGTACCTTGTAGAGCGCGCGGGCCACGAGCCAAACACCCTCTTTATCGGCATGGACCAGGAGCCCATCTGCATTGCCTATGCCGCGCAGAAAATCTGCGAGCAGGAGCTATCCAACGCACTCGTCCTGCCCCGAGGCGCCGCATCGCTGCCACAGCTATTTGCCGCAGGCGAGCTCGATGCCATCACCATCAACTTTCCCACGCCGCAGCCCAAGGCCAAGTACGCCAAAAAGCGACTCGTCCATGTCGACCACCTAATGCTGTACCGCCCGCTCTTTGCAGCCGGCGCTACCGTCACGCTGCGCACCGACAGCAAGCCGTTGCGCGACTACGCCCTGGGGCAGTTTGCCGCGGCGGGCTACGACACACTTTGGGTAAGCGATGACGTGCGCCGCGACCATCCCGAGCATCCCGAGACCGAGTACGAGTGCCGCACGCGCGAGATGGGTGCCGTCGTCTACGGCATTTGTGCCACACCCGGCGAGAAGCCTACCGAAGAGCAACTCGCAGCAGGCCGAGCGCAGGAGCAAAGCCTTGCCTGCTACCTGCCCGAAAACCTCGATGAGCTCACCTATGTACCTCTGGGCATGGAAGAAGCCGTCGAGAACTTTAGAAACCGCGCCCGCAAAGGCAAGAAGCGCCTGCCGCAAGAGTCCTAGGGGCTTCTGATGGTCGCGGCGTCGACAAACAAGCGCAAATAGGCGCCAGCGAACGGCCCTCAAACCTAAGTGAGTAGACTTTTTTGCAATAGCCAAGCACAGCCCGCATAGCGAAAACTAAAACCGCAGGTAGAGCCCTTGCGCAAAAGCCATGTGCTCGCGACATCGCAAAAAGTCTACTCACTTAGCTGGCAACTGCACCAAACGGCCGGGCAAAACGCCCATTTCCTGCATTTTCTCGCGCGCTGGCAACCAGCGCCGCCGCTACGCCATAATAGTTGGCGGACAAACGCGAGAGAAAGCAACCACATGGCACAGACCACGACAGATACCGCCGCCAGCACCGTTTCCGGCGCCGGCGCCGCCAGCTCATTCTCGGGCGGCACGGGAACCGAAGCCGAGTTTGACTCGCTCGGCGCGCTCTCCCCCACCTGGTGGGAGCCCGAGGACGGCAGTGAGCCCGAACCGTGGCTCACGCCCGACCAAGCCTTCGAACGCTTCTTTGAATGGACGAGCGATCGCGGCATTGAGCTGTGGGATCACCAAGAAGAGGCCCTCATGGACCTGGCTGCCGGCGACCACGTCATTTTGGGAACACCGACCGGATCGGGTAAATCGCTCGTCGCGCTGGGCATGCTCTTTATGGGCATGGCACAGGGCAAGCGCTGCTATTACACGGCCCCCATCAAGGCCCTGGTCAGCGAAAAGTTCTTCGACCTGGTACAGGTACTCGGCCGCGATAACGTCGGCATGATCACCGGCGATACGCATATCAATACCAAGGCGCCCGTCATCTGCTGCACGGCCGAAATCCTTGCCAACGATGCGCTGCGCGAAGGCGAGGACGCCGACGTGGGCTGCGTGGCCATGGACGAGTTCCACTACTTTGCCGACCCCGACCGCGGCTGGGCCTGGCAGGTACCGCTGCTCACCCTGCCCCACACGCAATTTATGCTCATGAGCGCCACGCTCGGCGATGTCACCGCCATCGCCGCCTCACTCGAGGAACACACCGGCGCTGCTTGCGACTTGGTTGTCGACGCCCCTCGTCCTGTTCCGTTGAGCTACGACTATGTGACGACCTCCCTCGAGGGCACGGTCGAGCTCGCCATGCGCCGCGGCGAGGCCCCGCTCTATATCGTGCACTTTAGCCAGGATGCCGCCCTTGCGACGGCACAGTCGCTCGCCAATTTTGGCATCGCCAGCAAGGAGCAGCGCGAGGCCATCAAAGAAGCGGCAAAGGGAACGAGCTTCTCGACGGCCTTTGGTAAGATTCTCAAACGCCTGCTTGGATGCGGCGTCGGCGTGCACCACGCCGGTATGCTGCCGCGCTATCGCCTACTGGTCGAACGCCTGGCGCAGCAGGGCCTACTGCCCGTCATTTGCGGCACCGACACACTCGGCGTCGGTATCAACGTGCCCATCCACACCGTGGTTCTCACTGCGCTCACCAAGTTCGACGGCTACAAGATGCGTCGCCTGCGCGCCCGCGAGTTCCATCAGATAGCCGGCCGCGCCGGCCGTTCGGGCTTCGATACCGAGGGCATGGTCATCGCCGAGGCCCCGGAGCACGAGATCGAGAACGCCAAGCTCATGGCCAAGGCGGGCGACGACCCCAAGAAGCTCCGCAAGATTAAAAAGAAGAAGGCCCCCGAGGGCTTTGTCACCTGGAACAAGCAGACCTTTGAGCGCCTGATCGAGACGCAGCCCGAAACGCTCAAGCCGCGCCTGCGCATCACACACTCCATGGTGATTAGCGTGGTCGAGCAGGGCGGCGATGCCCGAGCCCGCGTACACGACCTCATCGAGACGAGCCTGCAGACTCCCGAGGAAAAGGCCAAGCTCGAGGTTCGCGCCGACGAAATCTTCGCCACACTCATCGATTCCGGCGTCGTCGTTCGCACCGAGGTGCCGCCCGCGCCCGACGCTCCGGCTGACGCCGCGCCGGACATCGACTACGCGCTGACGGTCGATCTGCCCGAGGACTTCGCACTCGATCAGCCGCTCTCGCCGTTCTTGCTTGCCGCGTTGGAGCTGCTCGACCCCGAGAGCGAGACCTATACCATGGATCTGATCTCGATGGTCGAGGCAACGCTCGAGGATCCCAAGCAGGTGCTGCGCGCACAGGAGCGCGCCGCGCGCGACCGCGCGATGGCCGAAATGAAGGCTGACGGCGTCGAGTATGAGGAGCGCTTGGAGCGCATTCAGGACGTCACGTACGAAAAGCCGCTCGAGGATTTGCTCGACGCCGCCTTTGACAAGTACTGCCAGGAAGTGCCCTGGGCAAACGACTACCAGCTCTCGCCCAAGAGCGTCCTGCGCGATATGCTGGAAAGCGCGAGCGATTTTAAGGGCTACATTCAAAAGCTCGGCATCGCCCGCTCCGAGGGCATTTTGCTGCGCTACCTAGCAGAGGCCTATCGTTCGCTCGACCGCACCGTGCCCATCGAGAAGCGCGACGAGCGCCTGCGCGACATTATCTCGTGGCTGGGCTTTGTGGTGCGCTCGGTGGACTCGAGCCTGGTGGACGAGTGGGAGAACGCCGGCAACCCGGCAGCCCTCGATGCTGCGCCGCCGCAGGGCATCGACGAGGTCGTGGCGGACCGTCGCGGCTGCACGCTATTGGTGCGCAACGCGCTCTTCCGCCGCGTGACCCTTGCCGCCCGCGAGCACGTTCGCGACCTGGGCGAACTCGACGAGGACTGGGGCATGAGCGAGATCCGCTGGCAAAAAACACTCGACGCTTACCACGAGCAGCACGAGGAAATCCTCACCGACGGAGATGCCCGCAGCGCCGCGATGTTTTCCATTGACGAGTCCGACGAGAAGACCGCGCACGTATGGCACGTGCACCAGATCTTTGCCGACG
>CALLRY010000380.1:0-3698 GCA_938014285.1 uncultured Collinsella sp.
ACAAACCTAACCCATCTCGCCCACTCGGCGGGCACGGGGTCCAAGGTTGTCAAAAAAGCGGTCGGCGCGCAGTGCGCCGACCGCCGATATATGGGGTCTGATGTTTTCTACCAGCTAGGGCCTCTTACTCGTCGAGGAGATCTTCTGGCATGTCGTTGCCGTCGCCTAGGTCGACTGGAGCCTCTTCGGTGTCGGCTGCGGCCTCGGCGCCCTCGCCTTCGGGTTTTTCCTTGGCTGCCGTCATACGGGCGACAGCGCAGATGCGGTCGTTGTCGTCGACGGTCATCATCTTGACGCCCTGGGTGGCGCGGCCGGTCTGGCTGATCTCGTCGGTCTTGACGCGAATGACCGTCGCGCCCTCCGTCACGATGAACAGCTCGTGCTGCGGGCCCACCGTCTTCATGGCCGCGAGGTTACCCTTACGTTCGGTCATTTGAATGGTGTAGACACCCTGGCCGCCGCGATTCTGCTCCGGGTAGTCCGCGACCGGCGTGCGCTTGCCGTAGCCGCGCTCGGTGATGACGAATAGATCGCCGTTGCCGTTAGTGACTTCCATGCCCAGAACGCTCACGCCGTCCTTCAGACCGATACCGCGAACGCCGCTGGTATCGCGGCCGGTGGCGCGCACCTGCTCCTCGGAGAACATGATCGCCTTGCCCGCGGTGGTGGCCAGGATAATCTTGTCGCCCTCGCGCACGCGGCGCACGTTCAGCAGCGCGTCGTCGTCACGCAGGTTGATAGCGATCAGGCCGTCGCGACGGCTGCGGTCATATGCGCTCATCACGGTCTTCTTGACCATGCCGCTCTTGGTGGCAAACATCAGGTACTCGTCGGCCGGGAACTCGCGGCAGCTGATGACGCTCGCGATCTTCTCGCCTTCCTCGAAGGGCAGCAGGTTGACGATCGCGGTACCGCGCGCCTGGCGCGTACCCACCGGCAGCTCGTGCACCTTCAGGCGATAGACCTTGCCCTTGCTCGAGAAGAACAGCACGTACTCGTGCGTGGACGCGATGAACATCTCATCGATAACGTCGTCCTCTTTGAGGTTGACGCCCGACACGCCCTTGCCACCGCGCTTCTGGGCACGGTAGGCAGCCACCGGGATACGCTTAACGTAGCCGGTGTGGGTGATGGTCACGACCATATCCTCGTCGGCGATGAGGTCCTCGACGTCCAGGTCCTTCTCGACGTGGCTGATCTCGGTGCGGCGCTTGTCGCCGAACTTCTTGGAAATCTCGCGCATCTCCTCCTTGATGACGCCCAGGATTTTCTCCTCGTGCGCCAACAGGTCCTCGTAGTAGGCGATGGCGCGGCGCAAGCCGTCCAGCTCTTCTTGGATCTTGTCGCGCTCCAGGCCGGTCAGGCGGCGCAGCTTCATCTCGAGGATGGCCGTAGTCTGCTCGGGCGTAAAGCCAAAGCGCTCGATCAGGCGGCTGCTGGCCTCAGAGTCGGTCTGCGAGGAGCGGATGATGCTGATGACCTCGTCGATATGGTCGAGAGCCATCAGGTAGCCCTCGAGGATATGGGCACGCGCCTGGGCCTTCTTGAGATCAAAGCGGGTGCGGCGGGTGACGACGTCGACTTGGTGGTCGATGTAGTGCTGCAGCATCTCGCGCAGGCTCAGGCATTTGGGAACGCCGTTGACAAGCGCCAGGTTGTTGGCACCAAAGGTCGTCTGCAGCGAGGTGTACTTGTACAGGTTGTTGAGCACGACCTGCGGGATGACGCCCTTCTTGAGTTCGATGACCAGACGGATACCCTTCTGGTTGGACTCGTCGCGCATATCCGAGATACCCTCGATGCGCTTGTCGTTGACGAGCTGGGCGATATTCTCCTGCAGGGTGCCCTTGTTGACCATGTAGGGAATCTCGGTAAAAACTAGGCGGCTGCGGCCGGTCTTGGTGGACTCCACGTGTGCCTTGGCACGCACGGTAATGGAGCCGCGGCCGGTCTCGTAGCTCTGCTTAATGCCGGCGCTGCCCATGATGATGGCACCGGTGGGGAAGTCCGGACCGGGCATGATCTGCATGAGCTCGTCGACGGTGGCGTCGGGGTTGTCGATCAGGTAGCAGGTGGCCTCGATCGCCTCGGTGAGGTTATGCGGGGCGATGTTGGTGGCCATGCCGACGGCGATGCCCTGGCTGCCGTTGACCAGCAGGTTGGGGAAGCGCGCAGGCAGCGCCACGGGCTCGGCGAGCGATTCGTCGTAGTTGGGCTGCCAGTCGACGGTATCCTTCTGCAAGTCACGCAGCAGTTCCATGGCGGGCTTTGCCAGGCGGCTCTCGGTGTAACGCATGGCCGCCGCGCCGTCGCCGTCGATGTTGCCGAAGTTGCCGTGACCGTCGATGAGCGGCGTGCGCATGGAGAACCACTGTGCCAGGCGGACCATGGCCTCATAGACCGCGAAGTCGCCGTGCGGGTGGTACTTACCGATAACTTCGCCGACCGTCCAAGCCGACTTCTTGTGCGGTCGGTTGGGGTAGATGCCGCTCTCGTTCATCGCGTACAGGATGCGGCGGTGCACCGGCTTTAAGCCGTCGCGCACGTCCGGCAGGGCGCGCGCCGTGATGACCGACATCGAATACTCGATGAACGACTGCTTCATCTCGCGGCCAAACTCCGAAATCTGGAGCTGGCCGCCGTTGATATCCTCGCCGGCCGAGGCGCCGCGATCGACTTCGCCAAAGCTCTCCTCGAGCTCGGCGTCGTCGTCTTCTTCCTCATCATCATCGGCATCGGGGTTATAGGCGTCCGGATCGCCGTCCTCGCCCTGCTCAGCACGGGCAAGCAGGCGCTTCAGATCATCGGGCATACCGGCATCGCCGGCCTCGTCCATACCCTCGTTATTGTTGATATCGTCTGCCACGTTACCTCCTCTTAAGCGTCAAGGAATCGTGCATCATGTGCATGCTTCTCGATGTACTCGCGGCGATAGCCGACCTCGGAACCCATCAGCTCGCGCACGGCGCGGTCCGCCACCACGGCGTCCTCGATCGACACGCGCTGCAGAATGCGGGTCTTGGGGTCCATCGTCGTCGAGGCAAGCTGCTTGGGGTCCATCTCGCCCAGGCCCTTGTAGCGCTGGACGGTATAGCCCTTGCGCTTTTTGGTAATCTTGCCGTCCTTGGCCTTGCCGTCCTCGTCGTTATCGTCGGGGTTCAGGCCCAGACTCTGGATGGTGTCGCGCAGGATCTCGTCTTCGGGCTGGCGGCCGTTGGGATACACGTAGTGGATCTTGTTGCGCACCTTAATGCCAAAGATGGGCGGGCAGGCAACATAGACGTAGCCGGCATCGATCAGCGGACGCATGTACTTGTAGAAGAACGTCAGCAGCAGGATGCGGATATGCGCACCGTCGACGTCTGCATCGGTCATGATGATGATCTTGTGGTAGCGCGCCTTGGTGATATCGAAGTCGCCGCCGTCGCCGGCACTCGTCGTGACGCCGCAACCGATCGCGGTAATCAGCGACTGGATGGTGTCACTCGAGAACGCGCGATGGTCACCAACGCGTTCGACGTTCAAAATCTTGCCGCGCAGGGGCAGAATCGCCTGGATGTCTCGGCGACGGCCGTCCTTGGCCGAACCGCCTGCCGAGTCGCCCTCTACGATGAAGAGCTCGGTCAGCTCGGCATCGCGCACCGAGCAGTCAGCGAGCTTACCGGGCAGGGACGCCGTCTCGAGCAGGCTCTTGCGGC
>CALLRY010000381.1:0-2027 GCA_938014285.1 uncultured Collinsella sp.
AACCCGCCAGGCTGTTGTAAAAATGGACATCAGCGCTACTATAGTTCCACTTGCACTTTGTCCCAGTGCAGTGTTTCCAGCCATTTTTATACTGGGGGTAATGATATGAAGGACATCACCATCAGCCGCAGGAGCCTTCTGGTCTCCGCCGGCCTGCTCGCGCTCGCCCCGCTCGCCGGATGCGGCGGCAACTCTGGTTCCGGCTCTGCTGCCGCCGGTTCCGACTACACCATCGGCGTTCTGCAGCTCACCGAGCACTCCGCGCTCGATGCCGCCAACGACGGCTTCGTCAAGGCCATCAAGAAGAGCGGCCTTAAGGTCAAGATCGACCAGAAGAACGCCCAGAACGACCAGTCCACGTGTAAGTCCATTGCCGACAAGTTTGTGGGCGACAACGTCAACCTGATTTATGCCATCGCCACGCCCGCCGCGCAGGCTGCCGCCGGCGCCACGGCCGATATCCCCATCGTGGGCTGCGCCATCACCGACTACGCCGCCTCCGGCCTGGTCCAGGACAACGACAAGCCGGGCACCAACGTCACGGGCGCTTCCGACCTCACCCCGGTCGCCGAGCAGCTCGAGATGATGCAGAAGGTCCTGCCCGACGTTAAAAAGGTCGGCCTGCTCTACTGCACCGCCGAGTCCAACTCCGACGTCCAGATCAAGGCCGCCAAGAAGGAGCTCGACAAGCTGGGCCTCGAGTACACCGATTTCACCGTCTCGAGCTCCAACGAGATTCAGTCCGTCGTCGAGTCTGCCGTGGGCAAGGTCGACGCGCTGTACTCCCCCACCGACAACACCATCGCCGCGGGCGCCTCGCAGGTGGGCCAGATCTGCAAGGAGAACAAGCTTCCCTTCGTGACTGGCGAGGAGGGCATGTGCATGGCCGGCGGCCTGTTCACCCTCTCCATCAACTATGAGGACCTGGGCTACGCCGCGGGCGAGATGGCCGTTAAGATCCTGAAGGGCGAGGCCAAGCCCGAAGACATGCCTATCAAGCACCTCTCGAGCAAGGACCTGGTCGTCGTCAAGAACGACGAGATGGCCGAGGCGCTGGGCATCGACCTTTCCGCTCTGGACGCGTAATGCCATACGCGGCATGCGTCTAGAGCCCGTGCTCGCGCTTTAGCCGCGTTATTCAATATCTGAGCCACAGGGGCGGGCGCTGTAGACCGGCGTCCGCCCTGCTTGTTTCAGGTAAAACAAAACATCCGTCCGCAGCTCTTTTATGCATTGTTACCGCTATTATGGAAAATCACGTGTCCACCCTATCCTAGGAGGTATGAAGCATGCTCATTGCATTGCAGGGCGCCGTTTCGCAGGGCGTCCTCTGGGGCATTATGGTGCTTGGCGTGTTTATCACGTTCCGCCTGCTCGACATCCCCGATATGACCTGCGACGGCAGCTTTGCCCTCGGCGGCTGTGTCTGCGCCGTGCTCATCGTCAATAACAATGTCGACCCGCTGCTCGCCGTGCTGGCCGGCATGTGCGGCGGCGCCATCGCGGGCGCCGTCACGGGCATTCTGACCACCGTCTTTGAGATTCCCGCGATCCTCGCCGGAATCCTCACCCAGATCAGCCTGTGGTCCATCAACCTGCGCATCATGGGCAAGTCCAATACGCCCATTCTTGCCAAGGGCACCGTGTTCTCGGCCGTCAGCAATATGACCGGTCTGCCGCAGTCCACCGTTGCCATCATCTTGGGCATCCTGCTCGCCGTGGCTATCGTTGCCATCCTGTATTGGTTCTTTGGCACCGAGATTGGCTCGGCGCTGCGCGCCACCGGCAACAACGAGTACATGATCCGCGCTCTGGGCGTCAACACCAACTCCACCAAGATGATCGCCCTCGTGCTCTCCAACGCCCTCATCGGCCTTTCGGGCGCGCTCATCTGCCAGAGCCAAAAGTATGCCGACATTGGTATGGGCACCGGTGCCATCGTTATCGGTCTTGCCGCCATTGTTATCGGCGAGGTGCTCGGTCGCCTGCTGCCCGGCGGACTCACACAGTTTAGCGTTCGCCTGGCC
>CALLRY010000382.1:0-1697 GCA_938014285.1 uncultured Collinsella sp.
AACAGTCCGTATATCACCGCAAGTTATGAGGAGTCCTCCGGGATAGAAAAGGCTCCCAGCCAAGATGACTGGGAGCCTCATCACATGCTATGTCAAGCGAAAATTTAGCAGACGCCCTGGGCGAGCATGGCGTCGGCGACCTTCAGGAAGCCGGCGATGTTGGCACCCATGACAAAGTTGCCCTCCTGGCCATACTCCTTGGCGGTGTCGTCCACGTTGTGGAACATGCCGCGCATGAGCTGCTCGAGCTTGCCGTCGACCTCCTCGAAGGTCCAGGACAGGTGCTCGGCGTTCTGGCTCATCTCCAGGCCGGACACGAGCACGCCGCCGGCGTTGGCAGCCTTACCGGGCATAAAGGCGACGCCGTTCTCCTGGAAGTAGGTCGTGGCCTCGATGGTCGTGGGCATGTTCGCGCCCTCGCCGACCACCTTGCAGCCGTTGGCGACGAGCGCCTGGGCGTCCTCGAGCAGCAGCGTGTTCTCGCGAGCGCAGGGCAGCGCGATATCGCAGGGAAGCTGCCACACGCCGCGACCGTCGCCCTCGTGCCACACGGCGTTAGGCTTCTCGTCAACGTACATAGCGAGCGTAACGCCCTTGTCGTGGCCAGAGCGCTTCTTGTTGTAGATGTGCTCGAGCACGGTGTAGTCGATGCCGTCGGGATCCTCGACCCAGCCGTGGGTATCGGAGCAGGCCAGGACCTTGCCGCCGAGCTGAGAGACCTTCTGGACGGCGTAGATGGCGACGTTGCCAGAGCCATGAACGACGACGTTCTTGTCCTCGAAGGAGTCGCCGCGGCTCTTGAGGTACTCATCCACAAAGTAGGCCAGGCCGTAGCCGGTGGCCTCGGTACGGGCGAGCGAGCCGCCAAAGGAGAGGCCCTTGCCGGTGAGAACGCCGGTCCACTCGTTGGTCAGGCGCTTGTACTGACCAAACAGGTAGGCAACCTCGCGGCCGCCAACGCCCAGGTCGCCGGCGGGAACGTCGGTGTTGGGGCCAATGTGGCGATAGAGCTCGGTCATGAAGGACTGGCAGAAGTGCATGATCTCGTTGTTGGACTTGCCCTTGGGGTCAAAGTCGGAGCCGCCCTTGCCGCCGCCCATGGGCAGGGTGGTCAGGCTGTTCTTGAGGATCTGCTCCAGGCCCAGGAACTTAAGCATGCCCAGGGTGACCGTCGGGTTAAAGCGCAGGCCGCCCTTGTAGGGTCCAATGGCAGAGTTGAACTCGACGCGGTAGCCGCGGTTGACCTGGACCTTACCCTGGTCGTCGACCCAGGGGACACGGAACATAACGATGCGCTCGGGCTCGACGAGGCGCTCAAGCAGGGCGGCCTCCTCGTACTCGGGATGGGCGTCGAGCGCCGGCTGGATGGTGCCGAGAATCTCGGTCGCGGCCTGGATGAACTCAGGCTGCTCGGGATAGCGGGCCTTGAGCTCTTCGAGAACTTTCTGCGTGTAGCTCATGCTTCCTCCAATTGATGGAAAAGAAAAGTGTCGTTCGAGGCGCCCCATGCGCCGCGAGCTTTATCGAGTATGGATAATATCGCACTGTTGCAGCAAAGTTTCGCATAAGCCGACGAGCAGATGTTTCGTTTTGATTACGATGCAGGTAGATGCGTTTTTGAGTGCCTGACGTGCAAAACCTGTGTTTCAAACCTGTTTCGTCCGCATGTTCCACACCACCACATTGGGGACAGGCAC
>CALLRY010000383.1:0-3732 GCA_938014285.1 uncultured Collinsella sp.
TGGTGATGTGCTCTACCATCTCGGCGGTAGCGGGGGAGTTGACCACGCAGCCCGCCGCGCCCTGCATCTCGGAGACGGCTGCCATCTGCACGGAGCGCTTACCGGTCGTTGTTCCGCCGCCTACGCCTACAAAGACCGGGCACTCGGCGACGGTCAGCAGCGCTTGCGTAATGGCGGGCTGCGGCGTGAAAGGGTAGACCGCAAAGACGGCATCGGCGTTGGAGTTGCGGATAACCGCGACGTCGGTGGTGTAAATGAGCGATTTGATACGACGGCCGAAGAGCGTAAAGCCGCTGGCCTCCTCGATCTCGTCGGGCATGCGAAGGGCCGCCTTGCGCAAACGCCCGTCGATGGGCAGCGGCTCCATAGGGAGCAGTCCGTTGGGGGTCACGGCTACCTGGGGCTCGGTGAACTCGTCTGCGAGCTCGACCTCGGAGAAATCGACCGAGGCGACGATGTCCTCGTGAACCTCGGCGGGTACATCGATGGGAGCTTGGTCGTTTGCCGCGGCAGGCGTGTCGAAGGAGCTGGTGCCGACGAAGGCGTCGACGCGCTCATTTAGATCGTTGAGGGTATCCATGGAGACTCGATTCTATGTGATGACGGCCGGCGCGATGCAGCCGGAATTGCGAATGCTAAATCGTTTGACGAGTTGATTTTTCCCCGCCGCGCCATCCGTTAGACCGAAGGGCCGGCGAACGTGAAGGAGCTGTGGTGGCGGGTATCGAGGTGCTATCTTGAAAGCCCCGTTTAAAAGAGAGGTGACGCGGTATGGAATTGACAGCAATGTTTGGCTCGATCGGCCTGTGTGTGGCCGCAATCGTTGCCGCCGCGGTCATCTACTTTGTGGTCACGGCCATTAAGGGCAAAAGGGCCGAACGCAAGGAGCGCGCGATGCTTAAACAACATCGCGACCAGCAGGGCAAACGCGCACAGAGATAGCTTGTTGAGTTTTGGATCCGTGCGCTAGCTGCGTTTTCGGATCAGGGCAATGTAGAAGCCCTCAAAGTCGCGGCTAGGCGGAATGGTGAGCGTGCCGGGCAGGCCGTTGGCGATGGCCGATACCTGACCCGCGGCAATGGCTTCGGTCAGAGCGTTGGACTCGATGCGCGGCTCCTCACCAGCTTCCTGGGTGCGTCGTGCTTCACTTTCGCTTGGCGTGCCGTCGAGGGGGATGAGCTCGCAGTCCATATGCTTGTCGAGGGCCTCTTGCAGGGCGTCCTCGTTTTCCTGCGGCAAGATCGAACAGGTCGAATAGACGAGCGTGCCGCCCGGTTTGAGGGCACCCATGGCGCGGTCCAGAAGTGCTCGCTGCGAGCGGGCGCACTTGCTCAGCAACTGCTCGGTGAGGCCGCGCAGGCTTTTCTCGTTGCCACTGATGACGGTGCCCGTGCCGGTGCAGGGAGCGTCGAGCAGGATGCGGTCAAAGCGGAAGAACTCGTCGAGCTCGCGTGCGTCGATGCGCATGACGGGCACGTTTTTGGCACCTTGGCGGTGGAGGTTGGACTCAAGCTTTTCGGCGCGGGGAATGCTCATCTCGCAGGCCGTGAGGTGTGCCTGGCCCTGGGTGAGGGCGGCGATCTGCGTCGTCTTGCCGCCAGGGGCTGCGCACATGTCCAGGATGTCCTCGCCTGCCTGGGCGCCCAGGACCAACGGCGGCATCATGGACGACAGGCTCTGCAGATAGATCTTGCCGTCGCGGTAGATGTCGAGATCCCACAGATCGGAAACCTGGGCCTCGGGCAGGATAAAGGCGTCCGGGTACCAGGCGACGGGGTTGTGGGCGATGCCAGCGGCATCGAGCGCCGCAGCGATGTCCTCGGCGGTTGCCTTGAGCGTGTTGGCGCGCAGTGTGACCGGGCGTGTGACCGCGGCGCCGAAGCCCTCGATCATGAGCTCGGCATCGGCGGGCGCATAGGCGCCGGCGACCGTATCGACCATAAAGCACGGCAGGTCGGCGGCGGAGTGTTGGGCGGCAAGCTGGTCGGAAAGCTCGGTGGAGGCAAACTGCCTAAGCTTGAGCTCGGGCTTAACCTGCTTTTTCTGCTTACGACGACGCGGCTTGGACATCCGTCTTTCCTTCCCGTTCCAAATTGACTACTTTCCGGGCACGCCGCTGCTGGCGTGCTTTAGTACTGGCTCTCGTGCTTGCTAAAGAAGTCGAAGCGCGGGGGCAGCGGCTTCACGCGGTGCTCGCCGGGCTTCTCGCCCAGGCTCTCCACAAACTCATCCGTGGAGGCAAAGATGTTATCCCAGCTAAAGAAGGCGACCGGGTCAACGTCGAAGTACTCGCAGATGAGCTCGCAGCCGGCCGGCACGATGCCGTGCATGAGCACGGTCGCTACGCGCAGCTCGGTAAAGGCGTCGACGAGGGCCTGCGTCATGGCGGCGTTGGCCGGCTCGCCCTCGAGCTTGTTGGCGGCCTTGGAGGCATCGCTCCAGCGCTTGTTGGCGGCGCGCAGGTAGTCGTCGCACACAGCGAGCGCTCGGTGCGTCTCGAACTTGTACATGGCCTGCTCAAAGGCGAGGGCCGCCTGCTGGGCGGCTTCGACCACGGTGTCAGAAGCGGCACCGGCGGGGATGCAACCGTTGCGATAGGGACTCTCGTCGCCCTCCTTGACGGCGACGCCGTAGAAGCAGCTGCGGGCCAGGCGGTTGAACACGCCGGTCAGCAGCGCGCTCTCCTTAAGGGCGGGGTCGATAACGCGCTTGTCGTCGCAGGCGCGCACCTCGTTGCCGTCCTTGTCCTTGCCGGTCACGCGCGTGTCGTATGCCTTGGGGCTAAAGCTCACCGGCTTCTCGGACAGGCCGAGCGACAGCCAATGCGCGCGCATCTGCTCGCAGGTGTAGTGGTTGAGCAGGTCGTCTGCCGGCGGGGGAGGAGTCTGCGAGGACGAGCTGGCCTTTTTGCCCATGTAGAGCAGGTGGTAGCAGGCGCTGACGGTGCTCTGCGTGAGGTTCCAGCCTAGGGCCTCCCACATGGCGGTCTGCGCGATGCAGTAGAAGTAGATGTTGTCCTGACCGATAAACTGGTAGATCTGAGCGTCGTCAGAGCACCACCAGTCGCGCCAGTCGAGCGAGCTGTGCTGGTAGGTGGGCGCGGGCACCTGCGTGGAGTCGGCAGCGGGCTCGCCCATGAGGGCGGCATCCTGGGCGGCGACGCCCTCGGTCACGCCGGCGGCCTTGGCATCGCGCGCGAGCACGGTACGCGTATAGCTGATGGGCGCCCACAGGCTCTCGGGCCAGCACCAGCAGGTGACGTCGGAGACGCCATCGACCTCGGGCACCGGAACGCCCC
This sequence comes from uncultured Collinsella sp., assembly GCA_938014285.1. Classification (GTDB taxonomy): domain Bacteria; phylum Actinomycetota; class Coriobacteriia; order Coriobacteriales; family Coriobacteriaceae; genus Collinsella. Next base: position 3,299 of record CALLRY010000383.1, read on the forward strand.
AGTCGATGTTGCCGGTGATGCGGAAGGGCACGAGCGCCTTGCCGCTGCGGAAGCGCACGCCGCCGTTGGCGAGCACCGCATGGGCGTCGTCGCGCTCCTTCCAGCTGGGGAAGGTGACGGTAAAGCTGCTCTTGTTTCCCTCGGGCTCCAGCACGGTGTGCTCGGGCAGCTGGTCCTCGACGGCGTCGAAGGCCTCGCGGAACTTGTTCTGAATATAGAGCTGTGCCGGCAGCAGCCACTCCTCCATGGTCTTGGAGACCACGGAACGAACCTGCGGGTTCTGGGCGAGCTTGGCGGTGTAGGTCTTCATAAAGTCGAGGTAGGCCGGCAGGTCGAAGTAGAGGTTGTCTACCGGGCGCAGCTCGGGCACCTCGCCGGTGAGCTGGCTCTTGGGCGCGATGAGCTCCTCGGGCTCAAACTGGTGACCCAGGTCG
>CALLRY010000384.1:0-3571 GCA_938014285.1 uncultured Collinsella sp.
CCCGCGACTTTGTTGAGCAGGCAGGAGTCATGCTCAAAGCCTATGGACTCGCCAAAAGTCGCGCAACAGACATGCAGCGCATCGAGGCTGGCTATTTCCAGGTTGTTCGAGAGCTCATCCTTCAGCTCACCGAGCAGGGCGGCACCCGCAGCAAAAAAGGAGGCAAACTTACCCTTAAGCAGGTAAATGACCGCATCAATGCACTACTCGAACAGAACATCGTCCATACCGACGGCGTAATAGACCTGTTTAAGGTGGAAGACGAAACGGTTTCGATTTTTGATCCCAAGTTTCTGTCGAGTCTCTCGCGTATGAAAGAGAGGAACTTGGCTTACGAGTTGTTGAAAAAACTCATCGACGACCAGATCAAGGGCTACCGCAAGAAGAGCGTGACGCAGGCAAAGAAGTACTCGGAACTCATGCAAGGCATGGTAAATAGCTATCTAAATGGACAGCTCACAAACGCTGAGGTATTCGAAGAAATGCTCAAGATGGCAAAAGAAATGCTTTCCGAAAACCAAAAGGCAAAGGAGCTTGGGCTTAGCGAAGAGGAGTTTGCGTTTTACGAGGCGCTAACACAACCGCAAGCAGTCGCCGACTACTATCGCGAGAGGAATGACGAGTTGGTCGCCATCACGCAAGAGCTCGCTGCGAAGATGCGCGAAATGCGCACGGTCGATTGGCAGAAGAAGCAAAGCGCACGCGCTGCTATGCGTGTTGCAATTAAGCGTCTGCTCAAACATCATAAGTATCCGCCAGAGGGCATGGAGTCGGCACTGGCCACCGTGATGGATCAGTGCGAACTCTGGGCCGACAATGCAGCATAGGGAGTTAAAACAGCATGGCTAAAAGCAAGGCTAAGGACACCAAGAAGAACACGGCCGACGTTGGCTTTGAGGATCAACTGTGGAACGCTGCAGATGTGCTGCGTGGCAACTTGGACGCTGCCGAGTACAAAAACGTCGTGTTAGGCCTTATTTTCCTGAAGTACCTCTCGGACCGTTTCGACGAACGCTACCTAGAGCTCGTCGCAGAGGGTTACGGTGACGAGGAGGACCGCGACTGCTACATGGAGCAAAATGTCTTCTTCGTTCCCGAAGAAGCACGTTGGGTGAATATCTCAAAGGCGGCGCATACGCCCGAAGTTGGCCAGATCATTGACAATGCCATGCGCGCCATCGAGCGCGAGAACGACAAGCTCAAAGACGTGCTGCCCAAGAACTTCGCTCGTCCCGAACTAGACAAGAGGCGCTTGGGCGACGTCGTTGACTTATTCACAAACGTACAAATGACCGATAACGAGAGCGAGAAAGACCTGTTAGGGCGCGCATACGAATATTGCCTGCAGAAATTCGCATCAATGGAGGGCAAAAACGCCGGCGAGTTCTATACGCCGTCGTGCATCGTGCGCACGCTGGTTGAAATCCTCCAGCCTTTCCACGGTCGTGTGTACGACCCCTGCTGCGGCAGTGGAGGCATGTTCGTGCAGTCCGCCGCCTTCGTCGAGCACCATGGCGGCAACGTGGTACAGGACATCACCATCTTTGGCCAGGAGAGCAACCCTACCACGTGGAAGCTCGCAAAGATGAACCTCGGTATTCGCGGCATCGAGGCCGATTTGGGCAACTATGCAGACACCTTCAGCGCCGACCAGCACAAGAATGAAAAGTTTGACTATGTGTTGGCAAACCCACCCTTCAACCTCAAGAACTGGGGCGGCGAAGCGCTGCAGGAAGACGTACGTTGGAAGTACGGCATGCCGCCCACGGGCAACGCCAACTTCGCTTGGATGCAGCATATGATTTGGCATCTTAACGGCACGGGCAAGATTGGCCTCGTATTGGCAAACGGGTCGCTTTCGAGCCAGACGAGCGGCGAGGGCGATATTCGACGCGCTATCGTAGAGGACGATTTGGTCGAGGGCATTGTAGCCATGCCGGGGCAGCTGTTCTACAGCACCCAAATTCCCGTGTGTCTGTGGATCCTGAACAAGAAGAAGGCTCAGTCCGGCAAGACGCTATTCATCGATGCCCGCGAAATGGGCATCATGGTCTCTCGCAAACTACGCGAGTTTACCGAAGAGGACATCAACAAAGTTGCATCCGCATTCGACTCCTTCCGCAAGGGCGAGTTCGAGCCCGTGAAGGGGTTCAGTGCCGTAGCGGATTTGGATGAAATCGCCAAGCAAGATTTCATCCTGACGCCCGGTCGCTACGTAGGCATTGCCGAGCTCGAAGACGACGGCGAGCCGTTTGAGGAGAAGATGGCACGCCTAACCAGCGAGATTTCAAAGTGCTTTGAAGAGTCCAACCGCTTGCAGGAGCAGATTAAGAAGAATCTGGAGGCGATTGGTTATGGGATGTAGAGTCGCACTTGGTGACGTTTGTAGCTTCTACCGCGGCGCCAGCGTCCCCCGTACCCGCATGTACGATAAGGGTGCCTATCTTTACATTCACTATGGAGATCTTTACAAAGGTTTCGACCTACACATCGACGTTGAAGACCCCGCAAAACCCATCCCATACATCCTTAGCAACGAAAAGATAAAAGACAGTCAGCGTCTCAGAGACCAAGACATCGTATATGTGCTGACCTCCGAGACAGTCGATGACCTTGGTCATGCCTATTTGTTTAACAATCCAAAGGAAAAGCCTACCATTTCAGGCACCGAAACAACCATCGTGCGCGTCAATCGCCGAGACCTCGTCGTGCCGGCTTACCTCAACTATCTTATGAGCTCTCCGCGCTTTATCAGAGAGCTCCGGCAGTACACGAGAGGTATGAAGGTATTCCGTGTCCATCCCAAAGACGTGGCACGAATCGAAATTGATTTACCGCAAACTGAGGTTCAGCATCAAATTGTTTCAATACTTGACGCGATATATGCAAAGCAGCAAGCAAACTCTAAGCTAAATGGCTATTTAGCTGCGTAAAATCGACCCTTGAGACGTCGATCTCGCCCGACATAAGTTTGGGGAGAAGAGCGTCACGAAGAGCAGCCAGTTTTCGGTTCTGTGTCGAATTCTGAACAATCTGTTCTCTCAATGGCTCTGCAATAGTATTAAACCTCTCGAGATCTCCTCTTGCAGGAACAGGCACGTTCAACGCTTCCAAATCGCCTTTTCCCATATGCGCGACGGTAGTACCAGAGGCGTAGTTCTGGATGAAAGCCAACAATGGGTTCAATGCCATAAGCAAATAACTTCTTGAAACTCCCGAATTGGCAGCGGGCTCGAACAGGCAAACTCGCTGATTCAGTACAGCCATTTCACCCTGCCAGAGACATGGCGTGAATTCGGCATCCATTCCCGCTAAAACGTCACCAGGATGTACGAATACCCTTTTTGGATGAGCCTCATTTGTCCAATACTGCGGAGAGAAGGTGCTCAAATCACGTATGCGGATCAGGGGATACCCTACCTTTTCCTCGTTAAACAAGGCAGACTTGAACGCTGCTCCATAAACAACATCAGCAATGTCATAAATTGACCCGAGGGTTAACTTGTTGCAGCAGAAGGAATGTTGGTACTGAACATTCATCAACTCAAGTAAATAGCCATTTAGCTTAGTG
>CALLRY010000385.1:0-9626 GCA_938014285.1 uncultured Collinsella sp.
GCCGACCTACCCGACTACTCCGCCGCCATCGATCTGTACGAGGGCTGCCCGCAGACGCCGGGCCGCTGGCTCGTCATCGCCGAATACGCCGCACCCAAGACCATCGACCCCGCGCTAGCCCAGGCCCGCATGCTCGATATTCTGGCCATCGCGCCGCGCATCCTAGATGTTCCCGCCGAGCATGTGCACGCCAAGGCCCGCATGCGTTCGCGCGGCGGCTCGCAGTACGGCAAACAGGACGCCGGCAAGGGCGGCTCGGGCGAGCGCACCAATATCGCACGCCGTCGTCTGCCACTCATCGAAGAGGGCGGACTCACCTTTGCCGTCAACTTTGACGACTATCTGGATGTGGGCATCTTCCTGGATCACCGCGTCACCCGCAACCTAGTGCGCGAGCACGCCAAGCAGGCGCGCCGCTTCCTCAACCTGTTCGCCTATACCGGCACCGCCACCTGCTATGCGGCCGATGGCGGCGTCGAGGAGACCGTGACGGTCGACCTTTCCAATACCTATCTGGACTGGGCCGATCGCAATATGCGCCAGAACGGCTTTGTGGGGCCTCAGCATCATTTTGTGCGCGACGACGTGCTCGCTTGGATTCGCGACCAGCGCCAGACACGCAACCGCTGGGACCTGATCTTTGTCGACCCGCCCACGTTCTCGAACTCGTCCAAGATGGGCCGCCGCACTTGGGATGTCCAGCGCGACCATGTTGAGCTTTTGGCCGGCGTATCGCGTCTGCTCGCGCAGGGCGGCCATGCCATCTTTAGCTGCAACCTGCGCGGCTTCCGCCCCGAGACGCGCAAACTCGCGCGCGCGGGCGTGGTGCTGGAGGACATTACGGCACAGACCATCCCCGAGGACTTCGCGCGCAACCAGAAGGTGCATCACTGCTACATCGTGCGCCGCCTGCCCATCGAGGACGCCATGGCAGAGGTCGGCTTTAGCGCCGAGGAAATTGCCGAGCGCGTCGAGGAACTGCGCAACTCCGAGGCCCGCAAGCCCCGTGCGGCAGCACCCGCGCACGCGCAGGCCGGCAACGGCAAGTCCAACTTTGCCGGCAAACCCTCCCCCGCCGGCAAGCCCAAAAAGAAGAAGTTCTACGCCAGCAAGCCCAAGGGCAAATAACAAAGTTGCGGTGGAATACGGACTGTTTTGCCTGGAATTAGGCAAATTTAGACCGTATTTCACCGCAACTCATATTGGGATGGTGGTTGGCGATCTAGCCTTGGGTGACCAGGCGATAGCCGATACCCACGTGCGTTTGGATATAGCGCGGATGCGCGGGGTCGGACTCGATCTTTTTGCGCAACGTGCCCATAAAGACGCGCAGGCTCGCCAGGTCGCTCTTAGTTGCCGTGCCCCAAATCTCGTGCAGGATAAACTGGTGCGTCAGCACCTTGTCGGCGTTATGCGCCAGCAGGCACAGGAGCTTGTACTCGATCGGCGTCAGATGCAGCTCCTCGCCATCCATCGTGGCGATGCCGGCGCCAAAATCGATATGTAACTCACCGGTATCGAACGAGCCCTCGGAGACAACGCCGCCCGTTTGCGCATACGAAAGACGCCTGAGCGTCGTGCGAATGCGCGCGAGCAGCTCCTCGACCGAAAACGGCTTGGTCAGGTAGTCGTCGGCGCCGGCATCGAGCGCGCGAATCTTGTCCGCATCCTCGCTGCGCGCCGAGACCACAATGATCGGCATGCCCGACCATGCGCGCACCGACTCCACCACCTTGACGCCGTCCATATCGGGCAGGCCCAGATCGAGCAGCACAATACTCGGCGTCTGCGATGAGGCGGCGGCGATGGCGGCATGGGCGGTCTCCACGGCCATATGACGCAAGCCGTGCGCCTCGAGCGCGGCAACGATTAAGTTGCGAACGGCGGGGTCGTCCTCAACGACCAAGATGAGCGGCTTTACGGCAGAGTTCGGCACGGCGCTACTCCTTATCAAACGAAACGTCAGCGACGGGAAGCTCAATCGTAAAGACCGAGCCGTGCGGATCCGCCGCGGCAACCTCTATGCTACCGCCATGCGCTAACGCAATGGAGCGGCAGAGCGAAAGACCCAGACCCACGCTGCGATGGCTGTCGGCCAAACCGTGGTTGGCGGTGTAGAACGACTCAAAGATCCGCTCGCGGTCCTCGGGTGCGATGCCCGGGCCGTCATCGGCCACCGAGCACGCCACGCGTCCATCGTCGACGCTAATCGAGATCACGATGTGCGAGCCTGCAGGCGTATAGGTGATGGCGTTGTTCACCAGATTGACCACCAGCTGCACCATCAGGCGCGCATCGACATTGACGAGCGCCGGCTCATCGCACGCCACCACCTTAAGGTCGTGCTCGCGCACAGCCGGATTTACGTGGCGCAGCGCCTCCTCGACGATATCGTCCATGAGCTCGAGCGTAGTCGACAGATGCATACCGTCGCCCTCGAGCTTGGTGATGGCAAGCAGGTTCTCGACGGTGGCGTTGAGCCATTGCGCATCCGAGCGAATGGACAGGAGCAGGCCGCGACGCGTCTGGGCGTCGAGCACGGCGGTGCCGGTCGAGCCCTGGTCGAGCAGCACGTCGGCATTACCCGAAATACTGGTGAGCGGCGTACGCAGATCGTGTGAGATGGAGCGCAGCAGGTTGGCGCGCAGCTGCTCGTTTTTGGCGAGCACCGCCGCCTCCTCGCGGGCTTCCATAGCGCGGGCGCGGTCGAGTGCCAGCTCGCCTTCGCTCACGATGGCATCGGCAAGTGTCCGCTCCTCATGCGTCAGCACGTCGGGCTCGGCAACGATAGCCAGCACGCCCACCACCGAGGCGGGGTTGCCCGAGCGCACGAAGCCGTCGCCCGTGCGAACCGTCAGGTAAATGCCATAAAACGCTGAGCCGCCAAACGTGGCGTCGAGCGGCGTTCCCACATAGGCGGACGCCGTGAGCCGCGGCGGCATCTGCGGCGCCAGCTCGTGCACCGGCGCGGCATCGCCCACGGCCGTGTATGTCGCACGCGGCAGCAGGTCATCGCCCTCGGCGTCGGCGCTGTACCACACAACCGGACAGCCCGAAAGACGCGCCAGCTGCGTGGCCATGGCGTGAACGATCTGATGCTGATCGGCGCACCGCTGCAGCATGCGGTTGGTCTCGAGCACCATATGCGTGCGGCGGTCGCTGGCGGCAGCCTGTGCCAAGGCGCGGCGCAGGGCCAACGCAATCGAGCTCGACACAAGCGAAACCACGAACATGATGAAGAACATGCCGGGATAGCCGCGGTCGATAAGCGACAGCGAGTAGCGCGGGTCGACAAACAAAAAGTTGTAGAGCGCCACGGCGGCAGCCGAGCTCAGCAAGCAATACAGGCGACTCCAGGTAAAGAATGCGCACAGCTGAACGGCGAACACATAGACGATCATGATGCTCGGCGCGAGACCCGGATGGTCGAGCAGCGCGCCCACAATCGTCGCCGCGACCAGCAGCCCCACCGATACGCAGGCGTCATACAGAGGAGTGCGGCGCGTCAGCGTTGTGCGCCGCCACCAAAAGCTATCGGCAATATCGCCGTCCGTACGGACGTCCATCAGCGTCCCGCCCCTCTCTCAAAAACAAAAACCACCACAAAGGGACAGGCACCTTTGTGGTGGTTTTCCCTCGTGGTGGTTCTAAGTGTACAGCCTTCTACGACCGGCAGCCGCTAGACAAACAGCACGTGCGCGAGCAGGGCACACACGCACACCGCTCCAAATACCAGTGCCATGATCGAAATCACGCGATCGGCCATGTCCATGTTGGCACGGTTCGTCAAAAACCGATCTTCGTCAGCATTGGCGCGTGCCTCACGCACCATCTCGGCAAACACCTCGCGGCCATCAAGTATCTTTGCATCCATGCTTGCCTCCCCGGTCTCAATCTTGTCCATCGAAAATCAACTCCATGCAACCCGTCGGCGCCTACGGGCGCTCGTTGGGAGCCAGGCGCTGCATCTTGTTCACAGCCTTGAACTTGGTGAATAGCGGCACATACTCAAAGCTCACGTTGGAGTTCTCCAGGCCGTACCAGCGCGCCGGCGTGCCGGCGGCGCGGCGGATGATGTACTTGAGCGTGATGGCCGTGCGCTCGCTCGGCTCCACGTCACTCTCGGGCGCTAGGAGCTTGCGAATCATGACGAACTTGAACGTGCCGATGTTGCCCGGATCCTTGTAGACCGAGTAGTCGTGCATCTGCGGCGGCAGCTCGCCAGTGGCGGCCAGATCCTGAACAACCTGACGTAGGTAGGCGTTCACGCGCTGGTTAACCTTGTAGCCCAGGTACAGATGCACGCGGAACACGTAGTCGGTGCCAAACGTCTCGACCGAATAGGCAAAGGTATGCGGCTCGTCCATGGTCTCGACGTTCACGAACCACCAGGCGCGGGCGCGTTTGGGATGCTTGTCCAGAATCGAGTAGACGATATCGCGGTCGATGTAGTCGGTATTGGTGTCCTTGGTCAGGTACACGATGTTGTCGCTCATAAGCTCGTAGCGATCGTCGTCGCGCAGGCGCTTGAGCTGCGGCAGATAGCTGCGCAGCGGCAGCAGCGTAAACTGACGCCGCTCGACCGCCGTGCCGTTGTACCAGCACACCATAATGCCCATGATGAGTGCAGCCATAAGGATGGTGAAGTAGCCGCCGTGGAAGAACTTGGTGAGCGAACTCACAAAGAAGAAGCCCTCGAGCATGAGGAAGAAGGCAACAAAGATATACGGGACGACCTTAAGGCCACGATCGACATGCAAGTAGAAGAAGAGCAGCAGCGTCGTGCACATCATGGTCAGGGTGATCGCCAAGCCGTAGGCGGCCTCCATGTGCGCCGAGCTCTGGAACAGCAGCACCACGATGACGCAGCCCACAAGCATGACGTTGTTGACCATGGGAATATAGAGCTGGCCCTTGGTCTCGGCAGGATAGAAGACCTGCATGTGCGGCATGAGGTCCAGGCGACTGGCCTCGGACACCAGCGAGAATGCACCGGTGATGAGCGCCTGCGAGGCAATGATGGCCGCGACGGTGGAAAGGCCGACGGCAAAGGGACGCAGGCCCGGGGTGAGCATCTGGTAGAAGGGGTTGAGGTCGGCGATACCCATGAGCTCCGGGCTGCCGGCGTTGTTGATAAGCCAAGCGCCCTGGCCCATATAGGACAGCAGCAAGCAGCACTTGACGAACGGCCAGGTGGCATAAATGTTGCCGCGGCCCACATGGCCCATGTCGGAGTAGAGCGCCTCGGCACCGGTGGTGGCAAGGAAGCAGCTGCCCAAGATCATGATGCCCGCATGGTTGTTGGGACTCAGCAAAAAGCCGACGCCGCGTAGCGGGTTGAGGCACAGCAGCACCGCGGGATACTGGAAAACAAAGAACAGACCCGTACCGCCCAGGAACAGAAACCACAGCGTCATGATGGGGCCAAAGGCACGGCCGATCTTGGCCGTACCGATGCGCTGCACCAAGAAGAGCGCAATGATGATGGCAAGCGTGATGGCCACGACGCGGCCCTGATCGTCGCCCAACACAGCATGGACTGCCGGAATGGTGCGCAGGCCCTCGATAGCCGTAGTCACGGTAACGGCGGGCGTGAGGATGCCATCGGCTAGCAGTGCCGCGCCGCCCAGCATGGCGGGGATGATGAGCCATTTGCCGCAGCGCTTAACCAAGCTGTACAGAGCAAAGATGCCACCCTCGCCATGGTTGTCGGCGCGCAGCGAGATGAGCACGTACTTGACGGTCGTCAGCAACGTGACCGTCCACACAACAAGGGAGAGCGCGCCGAGCACGAACTCCTGTGTAACGCTTCCGATGCCGCCGTTGCCGGCAACGAGCGCCTTGGTTACATACATGGGGCTGGTGCCGATATCGCCATACACCACGCCCAGCGTGACGAGCATCGCCGAGATGCTCACAGGAATCGCAGCGTGCGAAGCTGCCTCCTTGACCTTTTGTTCCATAAGCCGGTTTCCTCCCAACTTTAACGTTCGAGGGGATTATAGGTAATCGGCCCATGTTTTAATGCACTGTCTTCCCAGCTAGATAAAGATTTATACAGTCTTTAGGCTACCGCGGCGATATGGAATGTGACAAAAGGACTGTCCCCTTGTCACATTCGTCATTTTCCGAGCCAGTTTTTGAACCACCACTCCATGGAGCGACTCATCTCGGCCATAAAGGGACTCGTGTGTTTGCGGGTATAGATGTCCACGACGCGCTCCCCCACCTCGCGGGCATGCGGGCGAAACATCGCATCCATCTCGGCCACCTGCGCGTCCATGGTCGCGGCATCCGCACGGCGGTAGCGCTCCTCATGCACCAGGTTCACCACGGGGTGTGCAATCGCCGGGCGCTCTTTGCGAGGCGTGCCGATGATGAGCATCGATAGCGGCATGGTATAGGGCGGCAGATCGAGCAACTCGGCAACTTCCTCGGCATTCTCGACAATATCACCGATGTAGCAGCTCCCCAGCCCCAGGGCCTCGGCGGCAACCACAGCGTTTTGCGCGGCGATCACGGCATCCTGGGCCGCGATGGCAAAGTCGCCCAAACCCGGAGCGCGGCGGGGCGCCTTGCCCGTGCGCTCGACAAAATCGGGCTCAAAGCAGCCCACGTGCTCAAACAGATCGATCCACTTGGCATAATCGACCACAAATATGAGTGCCCAGGGCGCCTTGGCGATCATAGGCTGGTGGTCGCACAGGTCGGCCAGACGGTCCAGCGTAGCCTGCTCGCGAATGCTCACGATGGAATACATCATCATGGCGCCCGCCGACGGCGCGCGACTCGCCGCATGCAAAATCGCCGCCCGCTGCTCGTCGGTCACCGCTACGGGACGGTCGTTGTCATCGCGCGCAAAAGCGCGCGTGGACGAACGGTGCTCCAAAATGTCCAGCACCGCGTTGCCCGTAGTCTCGGCCGAATAACCGCCGGCGTCCACGACCGCAGCTCCGTCGCCGCCCATGTCCGCCTTGCAAACCTGCTCGCTCATCGCCCTACCCTCGCCATCTCTTTAAGAAGCCTTTACGTTTCCGTGTAATTCCCGTCCATTATCGCGCAGGTGGGCACTCCATTGCGCCACACCGCCACACATGCGCGTTAATATGGCTGGTTGTTGTGCGCAGCCGTCAAATGCTGCGCATATCTCGGTAACAATCGGGTAAATCCCCGCTTTCGTAGGTTTTGCATTTGTGAGGAGTTTCAGCATGTTCGCTGCCGCCATCTCGCTCGTCGGTCTTGCGGCGACCGTCTGCCTTGTCCTGCGCGAGGCCAAGGCCATTCGCGCACAGTCGGGCACCGTTGCCAAGGGCGCTATCGCCTGGAGCGTCTCCTTTGGCCTATTCCAGCTCTTTTTGACCGTCTGGGGCGCCGTGGGCCTCGTCGCTCAAAACGAGCCGCTCGCCTTTGTGATGCTCATCCTGACCAACGCCATCCTCACCGGCTGCGCCTGGGCCAGCATCGCACGCGACCGCATCGCCCCGCGCGTCTTTGCGTTCGCCGCGCCCGACGCCCCCGCCCCCACCGGCAAGCTCGCCCGCCTGCGCGGCGCCTTTGTGGGCAAACCGCTCGTCGCCGCCGTGCTGTGCCTGCTGCTCGCCGGCGTCTTTGCGCTGCTGGGCATGGAGGTCTCGTCCAACCACGACTTTACCTGGGTCTACCCCCTGTGCATCCTGCTCGAGTGGGCCATCATCACCACGCTCATGACCGGCTTGTTCTTCCTGTTCCAGCGCCACGGCGCAGCTCCGGCCGTCCTGGCCTTCGCCCTCTTTGTCCTGGGCATTGCCGAGTTCTTCGTCATCACGTTTAAATCCATGCCCATCCAGCCGGGCGACCTTTCGGCCATCTCCACCGCCGCCGCGGTCGCCGGCACCGGCTACACCTTCTCGATCTCACTGTTCTGCGTGCTGTCCATGGGCTTTACCTCCATCGCCATGCTGCTGTGCGAGTACGCCGGCCTGGTGGCACCGCACCGTCAGAAGGGCGCCGCCAACGCCAAGCGCATGCTGCTCACCAACCTGCTCGTCGCCGTGCTGTGCCTGGGCGGCGTGACCGCGCACGTCACGCTCATCGACTACTACAACACCCTCGGCATCACCGTCTACACCTGGCGCCCGCTCGAGAGCTACTGGCGCGAGGGCTACCTGCCTGCCTTTATTAGTGCGGCGCAGTCCATCAAGCCGCCCAAACCCGCCGACTACTCCGTCGACGATGCCAAGGCCACGCTCAAAAAGTACGCCAAGGCCTACGACAAGTCCGACGCGGCCAAGAGCGACGAGCGCGCCGCCGCCCAGGAGCAGTTCGACAGCGAGAAGCCCACGGTCATCGCCATCATGAACGAGACGTTCTCGGATCTGTCGATCTACCAGAACATGCGCGCCGGCTACGAGGGCCCGCAGTACTTTAAGAACCTGCCCAACTGCCTCAGCCGCGGCAAGCTCTATGTGAGCGCCTACGGCGGCGGCACGGCCAATACCGAATTTGAGTTTATGACCGGCAACTCCATGACCAACCTGGGGTCGGGCGTCTATCCCTATACCATCTACAACATGGAGACGACCGAGAATCTGGCCGAGCAGTTCAAGTCGCTCGGATATTCCACCACGGCCATGCACCCCAACCACGCCACTAACTGGAACCGGGAGAACGTCTACAAGGACTTTGGCTTTGACCAGTTCCTGTCCATCAACGATTTCCAGGGCGCCGACACCCTGCGCGGCATGGTGACCGACCAGGCTACCTACGACAAGATTCTTGAGCTGCTCGACCAGAACGCCGACCCGCAGTTTATCTTCGACGTGACCATGCAGAACCACTCGGGCTACGATACGGGTCTGCTGCCAGTCGACAAGCAGATGCACCTAAACATCGACACGACCGACCTGGACGCCAAGACCATCGAGGACGGCACGCTGTCCGATGTCGACGAGTACGTCTCGTGCATTGAGCAGTCCGACCAGGCGCTGCGTTACTTCCTCAACGCCCTGAGCAAACTCGACCGCAAGGTGGTCGTGGTGTTCTGGGGCGACCATCAGCCCTTCTTCCCGTCCAAGTTCAACGACAAGTGGTTTACCGGCGAGGACGACGCCACGCATCAGGAGCGCTTGTGGCAGACCGACTACATCATCTGGGCTAACTACGACGTTGCCGGTTGCGACCAGACGAGCAAGGTCGACGACCTGTCCACCAACTACCTGTCCACCCAGCTGATGCAGCTGATCGGCGCACCGCTGACCGACTACCAGAAGGCGCACATGACGCTGCGCGAGTCGCTGCCCGCTATCAACTCTGTGGGCTACGAGGACGCCAGCCTGCGCTGGGCGCTCTCCTCCAACGTCACCGGTAACGACGCCGTTGCCGCAGCTGCCACCAAGGCGCGCGAGGATTACGCCAAGATGCAGTACTACGAGATGTTCCGCGACGGCAAGAATGTGTACACCGAGCACTTCCAGACCGAGGCCAACGAGACCGACCCCAACCTGGCACCGGGTACAACCAAGATCAAGTAGCGGGTCACTCATAACTGGTTCGTCTGCCCGGGTGGCGCGGAATGTAAGATTCCCTGCTCGGGCAGTCCTGCTCGCACGGAGAGCACATTAAGTGCTCTCCGGCTCGTGCGGAACTCG
>CALLRY010000386.1:0-8513 GCA_938014285.1 uncultured Collinsella sp.
CCACGTGGTTCCGCCACAAGCGCATCGAGACCGACAACACGCACGGCACCGGATGCACGCTCTCGTCCGCCATCGCCTGCGCGCTGGCTCAGGGCATGGATCTTGCCGACGCCGTCAACGCCGGCAAGGCCTACCTAACCGGCGCTCTGGCCGCCGGCTTTGACATGGGCAAAGGCTCCGGCCCCGTCAACCACATGTGGCAGTATTAAGATTCGCAGTCCAAAGCCACCGCAAAGGCGCCCGTCCCCTTTGCGGTGGCTTGGGGTCGCGCTACTCTCCGAGCATCTCTTGGAGCTTGGCCGCCACGGCGTGACCCAGGCTCTCATGGCTTTCGGGCATCATATGCAGATAGTCGATATCGCCCGGCTCGGCAAACTCCGCTGCATTCAAAAAGTCGCAGCCAAACTGCTCGGCTACGTGCGCATAGTATTCAGCAAAATGCTCCGAGGCCTCGACGGAACGCTCGTCAAAATCGGTCATATATACATCGGCGATTTGCGGCTTGATCTTGATAGGTGCCATCAGCAGAATACGCGGGCAGGGTGCAGCATTGGTCCAGGGAAATGCACGCACCGCGCGAATCAGCGCCATGGTGCCACGGGCAATATCGGAGGCCGTCACACCAAAGACCGTCTTGCAATCGTTGGTTCCCAGCATAATAACGATCGCATCCAGCGGCTTATGGGCCTCGAGCAGCATCGGCAGTGCGCGGATGCCGTTAAGATTGGTGTTCAGATGGCACATGTCGTCGCGTACCGTCGTGCGGCCGTTGAGGCCTTCTTCAATTACATGCCAGCCCTCGCCTAAGTCACGTTGGGCCACGCCGCACCAGCGCACATCCTGCGCATAGCGCACCGCGGTGCCGTCGCGCATGCCCGCCGGATCGTAACCATAGGTGTTGCTGTCGCCAAAGCATAGAACGTTTTTCATCGTAAGCCCCTCGCTCAGTAAAAAACCGACGGAAGCAGCCTCTCCCGCCGGCTCGACCCATCTGTCAGCACGTACCGATTACAGGTACTTGCGCCAGTCGTCCTCGTCCTCATCATCCTCGGTAGCAGCTTGGATCTGCTCGGCGGCGCGAGCTGCCGCAGCGCGAGCGGCAACCTGGGCATAGGACTCCTCGTTGCGCTCGGGGAAGTTTGCCAGCACGTGCTCGAACTTGGCAAAATCCTCATCCCAGCGCGTAGAAGGCACGGCAAAGAAGACTTGCTTGACCTTAAAGTCGCCCGACGCGAGCTCCTTGCGGAAGAGCTCGGCCACGGCCTCTGCGTCAAAGCCGTTGTTGTCGCAGCCCCAAGCGCCCAGCACGAGCTTCTCGCGACCTAGCTCGTCGCAGATGGCAAGCACAAAGCGAATGCGGTCGCGCAGGGCATCCAGCAGAGCATCGTCGCTCACGCGATACTCCTGGCGGGCGCGCTTAACGTTGGGCGCGGCGGCCACGATCACGTCGGCGTATGCATGCACGTGGTTGCGGTCGAAGCGCACCGCAGGCACCACCAGCGCACGGTTTCGGTAAAGCTCGCAGTTGATGTTGCGGCGACGGTTCTCGCCGTACCATTTGCGCTGCTTATCGAGAACGTTGTACAGATACGAATCGGCGCACAGCGTGGCCTCCTGGCCCAGATAACCCTGAATATAGCCACCGCCCGGATTGGTGAACGAGGCAAAGGCGAGCACGGCCATGTCGCAGAACTGCGCATAGCCACGACCGTTGTCCAAGATGGCCTGCGTGGTGGAGGCATCGAGCACGGTGACCTCGGGCAGAACCGGAGCGGGCTCCTCAGCAGGCGCGGACTCAGCTTCGGCGATTTCCTCGGCAGGCTCCTCGACGGGCTCGAGCGCTGCCTCGACCTCGGCAGCCTCCGCGCCCTCGACGTCCTCGGCAACCTGTTCTTCGGTGGCCACAGCACTCTGAACCTTGGCCTTCATCGCCGAGACAAAGCCGGCAGGCATACCGTCAAACTCGCGAACACCGGCAAGCGAACGCTCGATATCCTTGGCGCACGCTTCGGACACAGTTGCCACGTGACGCTCGGCGGCCTTGGCACGGGCCTCGCGCTTGGGATTGGGCTGACCCGCTCGGTTGGACCTGCGATTACGGTTCCTGTTGTCGACGTCTGCCATAAGTGGTCACCTTTCTCGGTCTCTGCCGCTATCGGCTTTTCCCATCCATGATACCCCGCCGCGTACAAAAAAGACGGCCCCGAAGGACCGCCTTTCGCATCGATTTGCACGCACGGCAAGCACCGCCGCAATTCGCCACTAGTCGCGACGGCCGAGGATGTTCAGAATGCGCAGGAACACGTTGATAATATCCACGAACAGGTTAGAGGCCATAAGCACGGCGTTGGGCAGCGTAGGCGGCACCGTCGTGGCAACATAGGTGTCGTAGCCAATAAAGCCGGCGAACACCACGATCACGATCAGGTCGGTGATGGTCTGTGAGACGCCCATGAACATCAGCACGATCTCAACCAGAATAGTAGCGAGCAGAATGCCAAAACCGATGCCATATATGCGCTGGAAAAACTTGGGGAACGTCACGCCCAAGGCGCCAAAGACAAAGGTGATGGCGGCCGTGGCGATAAAGGCAGTGTTGATGGTGGGCAGGTCGTAGTTGGCAAGGCCAAACGACGCGGTCAGGCCAAAGGTGCTCGCAAAGATTACGTAGCCCACAAGGGACAGGCCCACGGACTGCTTGCTGGCGGCGGCCGACATCATGACCATGCCGACGATGGTCAAAATAAATGAGCCAAAGACCAGCGGCAAAGCGGCGCCGCTCATCATCATGCGCGCAAACGACATGGTGCTCGTAAAGTAAGCACCGACGCCCATGGCGCAAAAGCCCAAAAAGATCAGGGCAGACATGGAAAGATTGTACGCGCGCGGCGACATCTCCTTGGCGCGGCTTGCGCCGCTCTCGACGGGGCCGTTCTGATAGCCCTGGATATCGTTCATAGGTTCGTCCTTTCAAAAAGTGCCGTGAAAGACGGCGCAGCAGGTGACAAGATTCCTGTCATTGTACCCGAATGCCGTACGTCCTTACCCACGGCGCTCGCCCTCGAGCGTACGGTCGAATGCCCACACCCACCAACGCATCAGATGGGCCTGCGAACCATCTGGTCGTTCGCGCGTCTGGTCCTCCAGATACAACTCGGTCGCGTGCCCGCCAAAACGCACCTTATAGGTTGCCGTACGGATGCCGTGAACCGTCAGGCCAAACCCAGTGGTCGAGACAATCTCGTCAATCGTAAAGCAACGACCGTCGACCCAGCAGACGGTGACCGGCACGACCTGTCCGCCCGCGAGGATGCGAGCCACGACGTCCACATACTGCTTGTGCACGCGCCGAGTTTTGCCATCTGTCTGTCGATATTCCATGCCTCCTATTATCGAACGCATGTTTGCATGTTGTAAAGCGAACAGACTGTGGTTTTGGAGTGTCGTAGTAATCGCACGTGTCCGCATGGCGTGTTAGCAAAAAGAACACCCGCGGTCAACAGGGCTAATATTCAATTTTAGTGCCAAAAAGTTCACTTCTCCCATCAGAACTCGGTAAAGAGACCCGCAGGAGGTGATACGATTTATCATGTTTTTGTAACGTGTTTGCAAACTTCGAGAAAGCCCATATATGGACGTAACGTTCTTAACCTTCCTCGGCCAAATTGTGTCGAACCCAGTCCTTGCCGTCACCGTGATCCTCGCGTTGGGCGCCATCTTCGTCAATGGATGGACCGACGCGCCCAACGCCATCGCGACCTGCGTCACTACGCGTTGCATGCCCGCCCGCGCCGCCATTCTCATGAGCGCCGCATTCAACTTCCTCGGCGTGCTCATCATGACGCACTTTAACGCGAGCGTCGCCAACACCATCTCACATATCGTCGACTTTGGCGGAAACAGCACCATGGCGCTCGCCTGCCTATGCGCGGCGCTGTTCTCCATCGTCGTCTACGGCGCCACAGCGTCGCGTTTTGGCATCCCCACCTCGCAAAGCCACAGCCTTATCGCCGGCCTGACCGGTGCCGCCATCGCCCTCGGCGGTGCGAGCAGCGTCAACGTCCACGAGTGGATGAAGGTCATCTACGGTCTGGCGCTCTCCATCGGCCTGGGCTTTGTCATGGGCTGGGTCCTGTGCAAGCTCGTCTCGATTCTTTTCGCCGCCGCCAACAGGCGACGTGCCAATGTCTTCTTTAAATACGCTCAGATCGCGAGCGCTGCGGCCATGAGCTTTATGCACGGCGCGCAGGATGGACAGAAGTTCATCGGCGTGCTCTTTTTAGGCGTGGCCTTTGCCAGCGGCCAGACGAGCGTCGGCGATGCAGGCATCCCCATCTGGATTATGCTGCTGTGCTCGGCCACTATGGGTATCGGCACCAGCGTGGGCGGCGAGCGCATCATCAAGTCCGTCGGCCAGAGCATGGTCAAGCTCGAAAAGTATCAGGGCTTCTCCGCCGACCTCGCAGGCGCCGCAAACCTGCTGCTTGCCACCCTTACCGGCATCCCCGTGTCCTCCACACACATCAAGACCTGCGCCATCATGGGCGTCGGTGCCGTCAAGCGCCTCTCAGCCATCAACTTCGGCGTCGTCAAAGACATGATGTTCACCTGGTTCTTCACCTTCCCCGCCTGCGGACTCATCAGCTTTGTCATGGCCAAGCTGTTCATGATGTTCCTCTAGTCAAACCGAACGTCCATCCGGACTGCATTACCTCGCCCACCCGTCTTCGCCTCGAAAGGACCCACCCATGGCAAAGAAACCCGATTCGTTCTACTTCGACAACTACGTCGCCTGCGCCGACCTTGCCGTCCAGGCCGCCGAGCTGCTCACCAAGATTTTCGAGAACTTCGATCCCGCAAAGATTCACGATATGCTCAACAAGATGCACGCGATCGAGCATGCGGCCGACAAGAAGCACCATGAGCTTGAGGACGCCTTGCTCACCGCCTTTATCACCCCGCTCGAGCGCGAGGATCTGGATCTGATGAGCTGCTCACTCGACACCGTGCTCGACCGCATCGAGGGCGTCGTGCAGCGCGTCTACTTCACCAACATCCAGAGCATCCATCCCGACGCCATCGTCATCGCCCACAAGGTGACTGACGCCTGCCGCGCCATGAAAGACCTGATGGTCGAGCTGCCCAACTACCGCAAGTCCAAGACCCTGCGCGAACTCGTCATCCAGATCAACACCATCGAGTCCGAAGCCGACGAGCTCTATATCAACGCCATGCGCAACCTGCACGTTAACGGCAAGGACCCGCTCGAGGTCATCGCCTGGCGTGACGTATACGCCTTCCTGGAGTACTGCGCTGACTGCTGTGAGAATGTGGCCGATGTTGTGGATTCGATTGTCATGAAGAACAGTTAATTGGGGGTACGTGCCCCGGCGGTCGCGGGCCCGGCCACTAATGACCTTTTTCACTCCGGCTGCAAGCAGAGTCGTTCAAAAGGTTATTAGTGGCCGGGCCCGCTCCCTTACGTACCACCATTGGGAACTTTGGCTGATAGTTATAGCGCAATGGGGTTTGGCTGAAGGGACCTTTGGTATCCGTTCGGACACTTTGGCCCTCGATGAGCGTTTGGCTGATTGCTGCTTTGGGTACCGTTTGGGTTACTTTGGGTTTGTTTGATTTTTAATTGTTGGAGGGCTTGTATGTCTTATTTGGATCTGGCTCGGGGTCGGTATTCTTGTCGTGAATTTCAGGATCGTTCTGTTGAGCAGGCTGTGGTGGATGCCATTGTTGAGGCTGGGCGTATTGCTCCTTCTGCTTGTAATAATCATCCAACCCGTGTGATGGTGTTAGATACGCCTGAGCTTCTGGAGAAGGCAGCTGCTTGTCAGCCTCGGTTTGCTCGTGATGAGTCTATCTTTGGCGCTCCGCTTGTCTTCCTTATTTGCAGCGTTACCGGTGATGCTTGGGTGCGCCCGTATGACCAGATGAATTCTAGTGAAATCGACACCTCAATCGTGTGTGATCAGATGATGATGGAGGCCACCGAGCAGGGCCTGGGAACGTGCTGGGTATGCCATTTTAAGCCTGAGGTGGCGCAGGAGCAGTTCAATCTGCCCAAGGGCGTCTATCCCTATCACATGCTCGTCTGTGGATATCCTGCCGACCACATCGCCGATCCCGAGCATCGCGAGGCCCGTACCATTCCCCTCTCCGACTTCCTCCTCAAGTAGGTTTTGGGACATGCCTTAAAACCTACCCTTGACCGCTCACCCGTTCGCCGAGTTCTGCGCCATTATGTGCAGGGCTCGGTTTTTTATGTTACGCACTCCGGCACAGTCATAAAAAAGGACCCGCAAGCTGCGGGTCCTTTCTAGGCACTAAATTGTAGGCCGAATGTTAGTCCAGGTCGTCGGCAGCAAAGTTGTCGATCGGGGCGAAGGGATCGGCCACGGGGACAACCGGGTCAGCGACGGGCAGCGGCTCGGCGGGAACAGTCACTGCAGGAGAAGCGGCAGAACCGACCGGCGTGGAGGCCATCAGATCGGCCGGGAAGGAATTCTGGGCATCGTCCATGAAGTGCTGGATGAGCTTGAGATACTCTGCCTTGAACTCCTCACGGGAAGCCTTGAGACGATCGATCTCCTCGAGCTCGGCCTGCTTCTCGGTCAGAGCCTGGCGGATAACCTCGCGGGCCTTGGCGTCAGCCTCGTTGCGGATACGCTCAGCGTTCTCCTGGGCAGCGATCAGGGCAGCGGAAATCTGGCGCTCCTGAGCGGAGAAGTCAGGGGCGGGAGCAGCCACGGGGGCGGCAGGAACGGCCTGGGCGGTGGCATCCTGAGCTTGGGCAAGCTGAGCCTGCGCATCGGCAAGCTGCTGCTCGGTGGCAGTCAGGCGACCCTTAAGGTCGACGATCTTAGCGAGCATAGCGTCAACCTCGGAGGACAGCGTCTCCAAGAAGACGTCGACCTCAGCAGGATCGTAGCCACGCTTGGCCTCAGAGAAAGTCTGAGCCTGGATGTCTGCAGGGGTAATAGCCATAACAAGTCTCCTTTTTCATCGCCTCGGCGCTACACGCCCGACGTAAGTTACTAAGTCAGTTCTACACGAGTATACCTATAAGAAGCTGCAGAACCAGCCTCTGCACCAACTGCAACGCAATAATCGCAACGACCGGCGAAAAATCGATACCGCCCATCGGCGGGATGAAACGACGGAACAGGTTGAGCCACGGACCGCACACGCTATCAAGCACCGCGGCAATATCCTGAAGCAAACCACCCTGCTTCATGGGAATCCACGTCATAAAGCAGTAGACGACAATGAGCGTGGAATAGAAGTTGAACAGCGTGTTGACCAGCTGGACGATAGTGTAGATGTTGATGGGAATCTCCTCGTCTTGTCTTTACTTAAGGTAGCCGTCGGCACGAAGCTTCTTGAGATCGGAATCTTTGACCTCGCAACCGGCGGGCAGCACCATGAACACGCGGTCGCCCACCTCCTTGACCGTGGCACCCAGACCGCAGGCAAAGCCGTAAGAGAAGTCCAAGACGCGCTTGGCAACTTCGGTGCGTACGCCCACAAAAATCAGTGCGACAGGCTGCTTGGTGCGAACGCGGCGCACCACGGTCTCCACGTCGTCATAGCTCTCGGGGCGCAGGACATAGGCCGGCAGCTGCGGCGTGGCGTTGATGATATTGCTCGCATAGGCCGAGGCATCGCTCGGTGCAGGTGCGGGTGCAGCGGCGACACGGGCGCGGGTATTCTCGGCGTAGCTCGACGGCGTGTCATAGGCACCAGGACGATAACCGCTCGCAACACTGTCCTGCGAGCGCGAAGGCGGGTTATACGTCGTGGCATGGCGGGAGTCATCGCCGACCAGCTGACCGGAGCGCGTATACACGGCAACCGACTCAGCTTCACCGCGGCGCGTCTGGCCAAGCAGGCCGTTGCTCGGCTCGTCTTGGGTGTAGAAGCCCTCGCCCGAAGCACCACTGTAGCCGTTGTTCTGATAGCCATCGTCGTAGCCGTCATCGTAGCCGTAGTCGTCGTCCTGGCCATAACCCTGGTCGTAACCCTGCTGGCCGCCCAGGTGCATCTTATTTTTAATCTCGTCAAGGAAGCCCATGGTTGTGTCCTCTCGCGGTTTAGTGCAGGCGCCCCGATAATCAGTGCGCACTTCAGAGCCTTATTTTACTGCAAACTCCGGGCTAAATACTACCCTGCCCAGGCGAACGAGCGTAGAGCCCTCCTCAAGGGCAGACTCAAAGTCCTCGCTCATACCGCAGGAAAGCTCAGGCAGGTTCAAATCGGGATGCGCCGCCTCCAGCTCATCCCTCAGCTCACGAAGCCCCGCAAAGGTGCGGCGTGCCACATCCTTATTCCCCCGGGGCGCCATAGTCATAAGCCCCTGTACGCAAATTCCCTCAAGTTCTGCAAGCTCACCCGCGGCGGCGCGAATCTCATCGGGTGAAAAGCCTCCCTTCGACTCCTCACCACTCACATTGACCTCAATGAGCACACGCTGGGGGCCGACGAGCTCGCCTGCCTCAATCTTG
>CALLRY010000387.1:0-1129 GCA_938014285.1 uncultured Collinsella sp.
CGCACTCGAGGGACTTGTTCCTCACAATCGGCTGACGACGCTGCGATTTGATTTGCGCGGTGTCGGTAAGCTTGCGTTTGAGGCGGCGATTGGAGAGAGCTCGTCTATCGAGGCGATTCATGTGCCGAGTACGCTGGTCGAACGCTCGACTGTTAGGGACATACGGGGTTAGGTCCTACTCCGTTTGTCTCGATTTGTAACAGGTAGACGGTCAAAAGCGGGCTACGTGTTACAGATTTAGATTCTTCGGAAAGAGCAATCCTGTTCGTCTCAATCTGTAACAGCTAGGACCCAAAAACTCGGCTAGATGTTACAGATCGAGACAAACGTGCGACACGGTCCGCCCAAAAAAGACCGGGGGCGGCGCGCCGTGTGACGTGCCGCCCCCGGCTGAGAAATGGGGACAGGTTATGTGGGCAGGCGACCCCGCCAGCCGCTAGTCCAGACGACGGGTCTGCGCCACGTGCTTATACCAGTAGGCGCTTGCCTTGGGCGTGCGCTTCTGGGTTTCAAAGTCAACGTAAAAGAAGCCGTAACGCTTGTTGTAACCATTGGTCCAGGAGAACTGATCCTGCAGGCTCCACAGGAAGTAGCCACCCACGTTGACGCCCACCTCCATGGCCTTGAGCAACCAGCGCAGGTGCTGCTCGATGTAGTCGATGCGCGGCTGGTCGTCCACAAAACCGTCCTTGTAGGGGTCCTTGTAGCCCATGCCGTTCTCGGTGATGAAGATTTGCTTGTAGTTGGGGTAGCGCTGCTTAATGTAGACGAGCAGATCGAACAGGCCCTCGGGATAGATGATCCAGTCCCAGTCGGTGGTGGGGATGCCAGGTTTGTTCACATGCTCGCCAATGCCCTTAACGCGCCAGCGGCCAGTGCCCTTCTCGCCCGTACCGTTGTGGTGCAGGTCGTTCTCGCCGTCGTAAGCCTTCAAGAAGCGGCACTGGTAGTTGTTAACGCCCAGGTAGTCGTTGTAGAGCGCGGCCTCGCGCATGATCTCGAGATCCTCGTCCAGGATCTCGATGGTGCCGCCCGAGACAGCAGCCAGGCGGTTGGCGCACTCGAGGGTGTCGGGGGCATAGTCGCCGCGGAAGGTGGCGTCGAGCAAGAACTGGTTCTGCAGCACGTG
>CALLRY010000388.1:0-6525 GCA_938014285.1 uncultured Collinsella sp.
CTGGCGGGCTTGCAGCGTCGGCCGGTCCGCCGTTCGTCAGAACGGCGGAACCAACCCTACATCACCATAACGTAGCGCGATCCCACGTAGTACTGCTTACCCATCAGGACCGGCTCGCCATTGGGACCCGTGAAGCCGGCACGCAGGTTGAGCAGCGGATCGTGCGGAGCAATGCCCAGCTCGGCCGCCTGCTCGGTATTGGCACGAACGGCCTCGACCGTGCGGTAGCCAACCGAAACAATCGGCGTTCCGCCAACACGCTCGACCTCGGCAAAAATCGACTTGTCCTCAAGATCGGCCGTCAACAGCTCACGGTAGGCATCAAACGGCACAAAGATGTTCTCCTCAAAGATGGGCTCGCCGTCGGCCGTACGCACGCGCTTGATATGCAGCAGCAGCGCATCCTTCTGCAGGCCAAAGAACTCCATCTCGTTTTGGCGCGCCGGAACGATCTGGCGATCGATCACGTGCGCACCGGCCTTCATGCCGTTGCCGGCACACAGCGCGGTAAACGTCTGCAGCGTCGAGGCGTGAAACTGGCGATTGATGTGCGGCGTGGAGACAAAGGTGCCACGGCCCTGCTGCTTAACCAGGTAGCCATCGGAGCACAGCTCCTCGACGGCGCGGCGCACCGTAATGCGGCTCACGTCGTACTGCTCGGCTAGCTCAAGCTCGGACGGAATACGCTCCTTGGGTGCATAAACACCTTTCTCGATCGCATCCTTGATTTCGTCGTAAATCTGCTGGTAAAGCGGTGCATTTTTGGGCGCAGGCATATCTAGTCACTCTTATCGAAATATCGAAATAACTAATACGTATATAACGTCTAGTTTCATACTACCTCATAATGATAAAACGATACACCCTCCCTACCAAAAAGCGACAGCTTCATTTTGGTAGGTTTTATCTGGGCAAACGAGAGCCTCTCGAAAGCAACGGGGCTTTCGGGGGGCTCGTTCGGATGGGTTGCGCAGGACCGGCAAAATGCCAATACCCTACTTGCCGTCGTCCTGCTGCAGGCTGTCCTGTTCGCTGAGGCGCGCCTGCCTGCTGGCCATGCGTGCGGGCTTGTCGGGATCGGGAACGGCCGTGGGCATGGGCTCGTCGACATGACCACCCCACCAGCCGCCCACAAAGTTGAGCGTGTGGAACACGTTGATCACGGCGCCGGGATCAACGTCGCACACCAGCTTGATAATGTCCTGACTCTCGTAGGTCGAGACAACGGTGTTCAGCAGGTACATCTTTTCGCGGCTATATCCGCCGACGACCTCGGCGCAGCTAATGCCGTGCTGAAAATGGTTTACGTAGGCAGTCATGACCTCGTCTGCCTTGCGCGTCGTGATCTGCAGCGTCACGCGATCGTAGCGACGATAGAAACTGTCGATGGTCTTGGTCGAAATAAACTGGAACACGATGGAATACGCCGCCTTGTCCCAGCCAAACATAAAGCCAAAGATCGCCAGGATAAAGCAGTTGAAACCAAAGATGACGCCCCAGATGGTCTTGCCCGTGTGGTTGGAAACCCACAGCGCGATAAAGTCGGTGCCGCCGGTGGATGCGCCGGATTTAAGTGCGATGGCAGCGCCCAGACCCGAGACCACGCCGCCAAAAATGATGAGCATGATCTTGTCGCCCAAAAATGGAGCGAAGTGAAAGACGTTGAGGAACAGCGACGAGAGCACGACCTGCATCATCGAGAAGATGACGAAGCGCTTGCTAATGCCGCTCCAGCATAGGAGCGCCACGGGGATGTTGAGCGCGAGCATACCGAGCGAAATGTCGATGTGAACGCCGCCCAGCGAGGTAACGCGATCGAGCAGGACCGCAACGCCGGTGAGGCCGCTCGGAAGCAGGTCGGCGGGCTGAATGAACGCCTGGATCAGGAATGTCTGGAGGACGGCAGAAATTGTGACCGCCACGGCAGTAATGGCACGGCGGACGATGGTGAGGCGGCCGAGCATGAGCACGCGGTCCGTGAGCTGATCGATGGCGTTCGCCACGTAGGCTCCTTTCGAAGGCAGATGTGGTTGTGGGGCATGCCCGCGATTGTAGCATGGAGCGTGCGGGGGCGCTTCAATTCAACCTCCCTCGACAACCAAAACGGGACCAGCAACCCCCACGACCAAAGGGCAAAATTCCAAGTGAGTAGACTTTTTACGATCTGCCGAGCACACCCAAAACCGCCACCCCTGTGACCTGCGGTTTTACAAAGGAAGATATGCATTGTGCTCGGCCTGCGCCAAAAAGTCTACTCACTTAGTCCGAATCGAAGCCAAACGGATCCAAATAGATGACAAATTAAGCCAATCCGCAGCAAAAGACGCGTGAATCAGTGCTTCTCGCGGCGGATTGACGCTACAAAGCGGCCAAAATGTCGGTCAGATTATCGATAACGGCATCGGCTCGCGATTGATCGAGGTTGACGCCCTCGTGCGGACGCAGTGCCAGGACGCGGGCGCCGGAACGTTTGCCAGCCTCGATCCCCAAAGGCGAATCCTCGATAACCAGGCACTCGGCAGGCTCCACCCCCAGCGCCTCCATGGCGCGCAGGTAGATCTCGGGGTCGGGCTTAAACGCACTGCACTCGTGGCCGCTGATGGTGTAGTCCAGCACGTCGGCGATACCGGCAATTTCCACCAGCTCGTCAATGAGCTCGCGATAGGACGAGCTCGCGATGGCGCACTTCACGCCGCGCTCGTGCAGCTCACGCATCACCGGCTCCGCCTGCTCGTTGAGCAGCTCGGCATACGGAACGGGGTGGTCCGGGCTGTAGACCTGCTTGTACTCCACGCGCAGACGCTCGCGCAGCTCAATATCGTCGGGCACCAGCGCCTCCCAAATGGCGGGCTCGTTAGACCCCGAAAGATCGGGGATCTCGTCAAAGTGGAAGCCCTTCTCCTCCATAAACGCCACGCGGCGACGGTTATAGAACCACTCGGTATCGACCAGCACGCCGTCCATGTCAAACAGCACTGCCTTGATCATACGCATCTCCTCCCACCTGCCAAAATGGGACAGGTTTATTTTGGTAGGTATTATCTGGGGTTTTGCGGCGCGACAAACACGCCCCCAAAGCAAAAAGGGGACGGGGCGCAAACCCCATCCCCTCTCAATCAACCCGTAAGGTCTACTTACTTGTGATTAGTAGGAAAGCTTCCACATGTAGCGACGCATGGTCAGCGGGTGCTGACGGGCCTCGGCGATCTGGTTGCCGTACTCGCGCATAACGGCGAGGTGCAGCAGCGGGTTGAAGTAGGTGATGACGCTCGCGGGCACGGCATCAGCCAGGCCGTAGTCCTTGGAGTCAATCAGAGCGACCTTGGCGCCCATGCGCTCAAGGAAGGTGAGGGCGCGGGCGTCCATCGGACGGGTGGCGCCATCGGACATGAAGAAGACGTAGGGCTTACCCTCGGTGGAAACCTCGAACGGGCCGTGGAAGTACTCACCGGTGTTGTAGGCGGCGGCGTCGATCCACTGCATCTCGGTGAACAGGAAGGCGGCGTGAGAATAAGCCATCTTCTCGGAGGCACCGGAAGCCATGAAGTAGATCATCTTGTCGTCCTTGAAGTCCTCGGCGAACTTCTTGGCGAGCTTCTTGCAGTGCTGAGCAGCGTTCTCGCAGAGATCGAAGATGTTGGTGAGGCCGGTGATCATGTCCTCGTAGTGGTCATAGCCCTCGGTCTGCTGAAGGATCTCGAGAGCAAGAGCGATAGCATAGCCGGGTTTCTCGCACTTGGCAGCGTAGTTGGCGTGGAAGCCGTGAACGATGACGTGGTCGGCGTCGACGGTCAGAGCGGAGCCAGCCTTGTTGGTGAGGGAGACGACCGGGCAGTTGTGCTTCTTGGCGGTCTTGTTGGCCTCGACGGTCTCGGGCGTGGAGCCACCGAGGGAGCAGGTGATCACGAAGGTGTGCTCGTTGACCCAGGAGGGCGTGTCGTAGTTGAACTCGTTAGCGGTGAAGATCTGAACGTTCAGCTTGTCCGTGTTGTTGGCCAGGAAGTACTTGGCGGGGTACAGGTCGGACATGGAAGCGCCGCAGCCGACGAAGGCGACGCTGTGGATCTCGTGGTTGGACAGGACGTCAGCGACGATCTGCTTAGGGAGGTTAAGGTCGATCTCGTACATCTGACACATTCCTTTCGATTTTTGCGGCGCCACATTGCCGGGCGCTCGCAGGGTTACCGTGGTTTGGACCGAGTCGCCGGCCCGTTGAGGATGTGACAAAGGGACTGCCCTTTGTCACGTATAGGGATGGAAGCCTGCCTGGGGTATGGGATGCCAGGCAGGCCCCCGGGGGAAAGCGGTTAGGCGCTTAGTCGCGACTAGGCCAGGATGCCGGCCGCGGAGAGGGCGATGCCGCCCACAATGGCGATCACGAGAAGCCAACCGGTGTTGACGTTCTTCTTGATGAGCCAGTACATAAGGCCGGTGAGGCCGAGGGAGATCATCTGGGGCATCATGCCGTCCAGGATGTCCTGGATCACGACGGTGCCCTCAGCGAACTGCAGCGGGGTGGTGGCGCCGATCAGCGTGGCGATCATGCCGCCCACGGACATAAGGCCCACGATGCCGCAGACATACATGAGCTTCTCCATGAGGTCGCCGCCCTGAAGCTTGCTCAGGTACTCGTGGCCGCCCTGATAGCCCATCTTGGCTGCGAACCAAGTGATCAGCACAGAGGGGACGATGGAGATGAGCATGGCCAGGATCGGGCCCATGATGGAGCCCTGCTGAGCCAGCTGAACGCCCAGACCAAAGGCGATAACGCGGATGGTGCCCTGGAAGAAGGAGTCACCGATGCCGGAAAGCGGACCCATGAGGGAGGTCTTGACCGCGTTGATCGAATCGGGATCGAAGTTCTCGGGATCCTTGGCGTACTCCTCCTCCATGGAGGCGGAGAGGCCCAGGATGAAAGCGCTCGTCTGCGGGGTGCAGTTGTAGAACGCCATGTGACGGTGGTAAGCCTCTTTCTTAGCAGCGAGCTGCTTGGGGTCGGACTCGTCCGGATAGAGGCGATCGAGCGTGGGAACCATGCCGTAGAGGAAGCCCATGTTCATCTGACGCTCGTAGTTCCAAGAGGCCTGGATGGCCCAGGAGCGCCAGAAGAACTGGCTGACCTTCTTGTTCAGGGACACGTCCTTGGTTGCGGTTGCCATAGTGTGTTCCTCCTTAGTCTTCGTCGTCTTCGAGCGGATCGTAGTCGGAATCGACACCGGCGGCTGCATGGGAACCGTTGAACTTGAAGCCCATGAAGACGACAGCCAGGCACACACCGATCAGAGCGACCGCGATGACGGACAGGTTGAGGTAAGCGGCGAGCAGGAAACCGATGAACAGGAACGGAGTCATACCCTTCTTGATCATCATGGTGAGCAGCAGGGCCAAGCCGTAGGCGGTCATGATCTTGGTCGAAACGTTAAGACCAGTGGACAGCCACTCGGGAACCATGTTGACGATGGCCTGAACCAGGTCGGTGCCAACAAAGACGGCGAGGAAGATCGGCAGGAAGTACATGACGGCGTACAGACCGGAGCCGGCGCAGATGTGCATACGGTAGGCGGTCTTGAACTTTCCGTTATCGATCGCGCTATCTGCCACATGGGTGAGGGCGGCGATGATGGAACGGAACACGATGCCGAGAAGCTGACCCAGGACGGCGACCGGGATGGCGATCGTCATGGCGGTCTCGGCGGAAGCATCGGTCAGGCACGCAAAGGCAGCGGCCACGATGCCGCCCAGGACCATATCGGGCGGAACGGCGGCGCCGACCTGCACCAGGCCCATGGACACGAGCTCGACGGCGGCACCGACGGCAAGGCCGGTGGGCACATCGCCCAGCAGCAGACCGACGAGCGTAGCGCCAACGAGGGGCTGCTCGAAGTTAAGACGACCGAGCAGGCGGGAGTCCCACATGCAGAACACGCCGACGAGGCCGACGAGCACCGCACTGATGAACGTATTCATACCCTTCTCCTTTCAGTCAGGCAAAAGCCTGGTTGATTACAGCTTGGCGTCGATGTCGACGCTCTGATACGTAGGGGTCTGCTGGACGTAGAGCTTGATGCCCATGTCGAACAGCTGGTTGACGTCGGCCTTCTGGGTGGCGTCGAGGAAGACGGAGCTGTCCTTGCCGCCGACCTGATCGGCACCGTCGTGGTTGGCGGTGGCGCCCAGGTTGATGGCGTCGAGCTTGTAGCCCTGGCAGAACTGCAGCATCTCGGCAGTGTTGCCAAAGACGAACATGACGCGCTCGCCGAGGGTGTTGAGCTTGTCCATCTTGGCGAGGGCACGCTCGACGGTGAAGACGTTCAGGCGAACGCCCTGGGGCTTGGCCAGCTTAAGAGCGCCCTTCTTGATGTCATCGTTGGCGGCAGCGTTGTCGACGACGATGATGCGCTCGGCCTGAACCTTGGTGGTCCAGGTAAAGACGACCTGGCCGTGCAGCAGACGGTAGTCAAGACGTGCGAGGACGATCTTGGCGGGACCGGAGCTGTGACGGGACGCCTTGGCCTTCTTGGCGGG
>CALLRY010000389.1:0-2832 GCA_938014285.1 uncultured Collinsella sp.
TGTTGTAGGTTCGAGTCCTACCCGGGGAGCCAGGTTGTAAAACCCGTCGCTTATGCGGCGGGTTTTTTCATGTCGCGGTCGCCGTTCGCGAACGTTACCATATCAACATTTCGTGTCGAGGATGTAATCCCGCGACCCACCACCTCAACACGGCGCGCTCGTTGTAGAATATTGCAATGATTGCTCCCACGAGATGGTGCCGCGAGCACCAGATAAGGAGATTCTTGTGTCTGAGACCATTAACGGCAGCCTGAGCGTTTCGAACGACGTTATTGCCGATATTGCCGGTTATGCAGCGATGACGTGCTATGGCGTCGTCGGTATGGCCGAACAGCTCCAGGGCGCCGAGAGCGTGCGCCTGCTTGCCGGTCAGCGCCTCCGCAAGGGCGTGCTTGTCTCCGCCGACGAGAACGGCCTTACGGTCGATCTTCACGTCGTGCTCGAGAACGGCGTCAACATGAAGTCCGTCTGCCACAATCTTTCGAGCTCCGTTGCCTTTACCCTGCAGGAGATCGCCCAGATCGATCCCGCCAGCCTTAAGATCGGCATCCACATCGACGCGCTCAAGAGCCGTCTGAACTAGCATCCGAAAACGGAGATTCAAATACCCATGATTGCAAAGACCATTCGCACCTGTTTTCCGATCGCTGCGGCTGCCGTTTCCGACAAGGCCGAGGAGATCAACAAGCTCAACGTCTTCCCCGTACCCGACGGCGACACCGGCACCAACATGTCGCTCACGCTCGCCTCGGTGACCAAGGAGCTTTCCGCCCTTCCCGCCGATGCCGACATGGAGGCCATCGCCGGCGCCATCACCCACGGCTCCCTGATGGGCGCCCGCGGTAACTCCGGCGTCATCACCTCGCAGATTCTGCGCGGCGTGGCCGAGGGCCTTGTCTCTGCCGATGAGCCCATTACGTCCGCCAACATTGCCTTCGCCTTCCGTCGCGCCGTCAAGGTCGCCTTCCAGGCTGTCCGCAAGCCCATCGAGGGCACGATCCTCACGGTCCTGCGCGATGTCTCGACCAAGGCCGATGAGTGCGAGAAGAAGAAGTTCTCGGCTGAGGATGCGCTCGATGCCATCGTCGTTGAGGCGTACCAGTCCGTCGCCCGCACACCCGATCTGTTGCCCGTTCTGAAGGAGAACGGCGTGGTCGACTCCGGCGCCTTTGGCTTCGCCATCTTCCTTGAGAACTTTGTGGCTGCAGCACTTGGCCGCAGCACCGTTGTCGAGGATTTCTCCGCCACGTTTGATTCCGCTGGCTCTGCCCGCGACGCGGCCCTTGGTCGCGTTGAGATCGAGGCCAACGACGATTGGGAGGGCTCGGAGTTCCGCTACTGCAACGAGTTCCTGTTTAAGGCCGACGCCCCGTTTGACGAGGACGAGTGCCTTAAGTTCCTGGGTTCCATGGGCGACTGCGAGCTACTCGTGGGCGCCTATCCCGACTACAAGATCCATGTGCACTCCAACACCCCCAACCTGGTGCTCGAGCACATGCTGCAGCTCGGTCAGATCTATGAGGTCTTTATCCACAACATGGAGATGGAGGCCCACGACCGTACCGCCAAGATCCACGAGGATCAGGAAAAGGCCGCCGAGCCCGCCAAGGCGCTGGGCTTTGTCGCCGTTGCCGCCGGTTCCGGCGAGGCCGACATCCTCAAGTCCCTCGGCGTCGACGTGATCGTGTCCGGTGGCCAGACTATGAATCCCTCGACCGCCGACCTGCTGGGCGCGGTGGACCAGGTCAACGCGACCTCGGTCATCATCTTGCCCAACAACGGCAACATCCGCATGGCCGCTGAGGCTGCTGCCTCAGCCTGCACCGACAAGAAGGTCGCCGTCGTTCCCACCAAGACCGTCCCGCAGGCCTTCTCCGCGCTGTTCGCGGTCCTGCCCGATTCCGAGCTCGAGGATGCCGTCGCCGCCATGGTCGACGCCATCAGTGAGGTCCGCGATGGCGAGGTCACCCGCGCCGTGCGCGACTCCAGTGCCTCTGACGGTTCTCCGATTCACTCCGGTGACGTCATGGGTATCATCGCCGGCTCCATCGACGTGGTCGGCTCCGACGTGAAGCAGGTCACGCTCGACTGCATCAACCGCATGCAGGAGGAAGAGGAGGGCGACGCGCTGACGATTCTGGCCGGCGAGGAACTGTCCGATGAGGCCTTCCAGGAGATCGTTGACGCTATCGAGGAGGCTCAGCCCGATCTGGAGATTGACGCCCATCGTGGCGAGCAGCCGCTCTATCCCGTGATCTTCTCGATCGAGTAGGCAACTGCCCATGTCCGAGCTGTGCTCCGTGCCGCGCGTCTCGGAGCGCTTTGCCCAGAGCAATGCGCTCGACGAGGATATCGCGCGACTCAAATATGTTTCGGGTAAACGTGAGGAGGCCCTTCGCCGTCTGGGAATTCGGACGGTGGGGGACCTCCTTCTCCATATCCCTCATCGATACCTCGACTTTACCCGTTCGTGGTCCATCGAGATGGCGCCCATCGGTACCGTGTGCACCATCATCGCCACGGTCGACCGTATCGTCCAAAAGCAGCCGCGTCCGCGCATGCAGGTGACTGAGGTCTCACTTGTTGACGAGACGGGCGTTCTGCAGGTCGCCTTTTTCCGCCAGCCCTGGATTGCCCAGCAGCTTAAGCAGGGCGACCGCCTGGCCGTGATGGGCAAGGTCGAGTTTGCCTACGGCTTTAAGCAGATGGCCTCGCCCCACTTTGAAAAGCTCGAGGACGGGCGCGCCGCAGGCACCATTCTGCCGGTCCATTACGTGAGCGATGGCGTGAGCCAGGCGTGGATGCGCCGCATCGTAAGCGGCGCGCTCGAGG
>CALLRY010000390.1:0-12485 GCA_938014285.1 uncultured Collinsella sp.
TCATGAAGTAGTAGCGATAGCCCTCGACGCCCAACATGTCGATAACGTCCTGCGGAGCGATGGCGTTGCCGCGGCTCTTGGACATCTTCTCGGCCTTGCCGGTCTCGGCATTGCGCACGGTCAGGAAGCCGTGGGCAAAGACGTGCTCGGGCAGGGCCTCGCCGATGGCCATGAGCATGGCGGGCCAAATGACGCAGTGGAAGCGAATGATGTCCTTACCCACGATGTGGAACTGCGCGGGCCAGCGATAGGCCAGCTCGGCACGCGCCTCGTCGGTGTCGACACCGTAGCCGACGGCCGTCATATAGTTGAGCAGCGCGTCGAACCATACATAGGTCACATGGCCCTCGTCAAACGGAACCTGGATGCCCCAGTCGAAGCTCGTACGGCTCACGGAAAGGTCATTAAGGCCGCCCTCGACAAAGCTGCGAACCTCGTTCATGCGGAACGCAGGCTCGACAAAGTCGGGGTGCTCGTCATAGAGCTTGAGCAGCTTGTCCTGGAAAGCGGAAAGCTTGAAGAAGTAGGACTCCTCCTGCACGCGCTCAAGCGGACGGTGGCAGTCGGGGCACAGGTGCTGGCCGACGCTGCCGTACTCCTCGTCGCCCTTCTGGACCTGTGTATCGGTGAAGTAGGTCTCATCAGGCACGCAATACCAGCCGTCGTAGCTGCCCTTATACAGGTAACCGGACTCCTTCATGCGCTCCCACAGGTACTGCACGGCATGATGCTGGCGCGGCTCGGTGGTGCGGATGAAGTCGTCGTTGGAAATCTCGAGCTTGTTCCAAAGCTCCTTGAAGTGCGGAGCCTGGCTGTCGGTCCACTCCTGAGGCGTCATGTTGTGCTTGGCTGCGGCCTCGGCGACCTTCTCGCCGTGCTCGTCCATGCCGGTCAGGAACTTGACGTTATAGCCGGCGGAGCGGCGATAGCGAGCCTGAACGTCGGCGATGATGGTGGAATAAGCCGTGCCCAGGTGCGGATCGGCGTTGACGTAGTAGATGGGCGTCGTGATAAAGAACGAAGGCTTGCTTTGATCCATGGGGTTTGTCCTCCAGAAAAACGTTGCATACAGAGGATGATTCTAGCGCAAGGGCTGGATATCCTCCATCTATTGCATATCGAGCACCATGGCATAGACATCGCGCTTGCGGCGCGAATACTTCTGAGACAGGCGCTTGGCCACCGCAGACGCGGGCTCCCCCTCCTCGAGCGCGGCGCGGATATCCTCGCGCAGGGCCTCGTCGGGATCCGCTGCCGCGGCGCCAACCGGCACGGCACCGGCCTCCTCATCCTCGCTCGGCGGCGCGATGACCAGCGCAATCTCGCCCTTTACCTCGCCGCGAGCACGCAGCTCCTCGGCAAGCTGGGCAGCGGGCCCGCGCAAGACTTCCTCGTGCAGCTTGGTGAGCTCGCGGCAGACGGCAACCTCACGCTGGGGAAAGACCTCCACCACGGCCTCGAGCGTCGCCACGATGCGATGTGGAGACTCGTAGAAGATGAGCGCGCCAGGCACCACGGCAAGGCGCTGCAAACGACGCACGCGGTCGCCATGCTTTCGGCCCAAAAAGCCCTCGAAGAAAAAATGCTCGCAGGGAATGCCGGACGAAACGAGCGCCGTGACGCAAGCAGAGGGCCCGGGAATAACTTCTACGGGTACATCGGCCTCACGTGCCGCCTCGACCAGCGCCTGGCCGGGATCGGACACGCTCGGCATGCCGGCGTCCGAGGCAAAGGCGAGGGTCTCCCCCGCCAGCAGACGGTCGACTAGGCCGCCGGCGCGGCTGGCGATCACATTCTCGTCGCAACGGACAAGCGGCTTGGAAATGCCCAGGTGCATCAGCAGCTTTGACGTCACACGCGTGTCTTCGCAGCAGATGGCATCGGCGGCGGCAAACGCCTCGCCAACGCGCGGGGACAGGTCGCCCAGGTTGCCGATGGGCGTGCCGACCACATAGAGTTTGCCCGTATGGGCGCTGTTTTGCGTCATATCAACCTATTCAATCATGCCGCGCTCGAGCGTACCGAGCGCCGCGCGGGCGTCCCATGCTGCAATGCGCTTCTCGGTCTTCCACGTTTGGAAGAACCAACCGGCAGCCGGCGCAAACGAAGCCAGCTGATTGGCGATAAACACGCGCTCGTAGGCATCGCGGCCCTCGGGCGTAACCGACGAGTTGGCAAAGATCGCCGCGCCCGACCATTCGCCCACCAGCACGGGGAACCCAGTCGAAATCGCTTCTTTGAGCTCGCGCTTGTTGCGCGAAATCGCCGTCGTCAGCCCGCGGGGGCTCGTGATATCGAGCGCATACTCGTCACGGTAATGGTACAGGTGAAGGTCCATGTAGACGTTCTTGTACTTGGCGCCGCGCATAAAATGCTTCCACTCGCTGGGATGCCCCGACGACGAGAAGACGACGATCTTATCCTCGGGCATATACGAACGAACGAGCTCGTAGGCATCGCGATAGAAATTGCGCAGGTAGTGGGCCGGAATGCCATCCGTCATGGCAAAGAGACTCTTGCGGACACTCATCTGCGGCGTATCCAGCAGCTCAATGCCCAGCAGGCTCTCGGCCTCGCCGTAACGCTCGGCCAAGCGCGACATGACGGCCGTTAGTGGACGAATGCCACTCGGCAACAGCCTCCGGCGTGGCGGGCGAATCGTTGGAATCGCCCTGGCCACCGGGCACCGTCGCCAGATCGAGCAGCACGCGGATGTCGTACTTGGCAGCCCACTCAATCGCGCGGTCGATGTAATCGACAACCGAGATGTAGGAGGCATCGGACTCCTGCGAGCCAAAGGCATACCAGGGCACCGGCAGACGCACGGCATTGAGACCGATCTGCGCCATGCGACGGAAATCGTCCTCACTCACAAACGTCTCGTAATGACGGCGCATGCGCTCGTTATAGGCGGCGGTGCCCATGGCCTCCTGCAGCTCGGCCGCGTTGGATGCACCGGTCGCCGCGTATAGCGACGGGGTCACCCAAGGCTCGGGAATAAACCAGCCAGAGAGATTAACGCCGAGTATCCTCTCCATCACTGCCCCCTTCGGATCGTGCAGGCCGAGCCTGCATCGTATTGCATAGGAAAAGTATCGTTTTGAGTATACCCGCGCGTGCGGACAGACGACCGAACGGTCTGTAAAGTGGCGCAAAAGCGGAAGGAATGTCTGGGCGGGCCCGAGATGGCGCGCCGAGATGTACATATGCGCCGGAAGTAGGCGGCCGGAAAGCGCATCCCGTTTTTCGCAAAAGACTGGGATGCATTTTCCGTTCGAGGCCTCAACCGGAAAATGCATCCCGTTCTGAGCGCGGGATCTGGGACGCAGTTTCCGCCAAAGACCGCAAAAGGAAAGCACATCCCATTCTGACGCCGGATTCCGGGTCGCGCTTTCCCAAGCGGCCTCAAAGCGGAAAACGCATCCCACTCTGAAGCCAAATTCCGGGACGCAATTTCCGCAGAGCCCTCGATAAAAGAAAAGGACCCCTTTGCAGAGGTCCTAGTCAATTCAAGGTGGCGGGGAAGGGAATCGAACCCCTGACACGAGGATTTTCAGTCCTCTGCTCTACCAACTGAGCTACCCAGCCATTTGAGGTGTGCCTTGTTTCAAGGCTTGATTAGTATAACCAAGGACGCGTTCCGGTCAACCGAGAATTTTAAAAAAGTTTTTGAGCACAGCCTCGGTTCTATAAATCGGCACGTCAGAGGCATCAGCCGGCAGCAAGAAGTTTTTCACTCAGAGCCGCACGGGCAAACTCACTTGGCGTCATCCCCTCGGCAGCCGCCCGTCGACGAATGGCCTCCTTCATTCCCAGAGGAATCTTGACCGACAGCGTTGCCGTCCCCTCACCTGAGAGCGGGGGCCGTCCATGCACGATCCCACCAACGGTGTGTTCGCCATCCGGAAACTCTCCGCGCTCGTACGACTCGCACCACGCGTCAATCATTTCATCCGTTACAACCTGACCATTAGCGGCCGTATACGTCTTGCCCATCATCGACCCCTTTGCCGAGCCTGTTCAATCTCCTGCCAAAATTTCTTCTGGACTGGAGACAAGGCATGAATGATAAGCCACCCACGGACAAGCTCGACCGCGACAAGCTCCACGCTTCGTCCGTCTGGGAGCCATCCAATCGCAAGCCATCTCGGCGGCTCGTCCTTCGACTCGCGACGAATGCACTCAGTAACCGCAAGCCAAGCGCTAAGCACCTGCTTTTCCGTCAGGTGCTTTTTAGCGTTGGGATGAATCTCAACATCCATGCATCTTCTCCTCCATCTTACCCAATTTCGTATGACGAAAGTCCACTGTCGCCAATTCTTAAGCCGGCACGCGTTGGAGAGCAGGGGTCGAAACAATGATTGAAGGACGCTCTAGTACGGCCCAGGCGCCGGGGCAGGAGCACATGCGCCAAGGGCGGACGTTTTCGTAGCGCGCGAGGATATTGCCGTCGCGATCGATGAAGGCGATGTCGATGGGATAGGCCATAAAACACGTATGGACCGAAGAGCAGCGTGGAAACGCCATGACGAGCGGCAGGCCGTTGGCGGCAACCGGACGCCGTCCCAGCATGCCGCGCAGGCGCACGACAAACGACTCCGCCACCACAAACTCGGCCGGCGTCCAACCCAGCCTATTGAGTGCCCGCGCGTA
Organism: uncultured Collinsella sp.; assembly: GCA_938014285.1. Lineage (GTDB taxonomy): Bacteria > Actinomycetota > Coriobacteriia > Coriobacteriales > Coriobacteriaceae > Collinsella. The sequence continues at coordinate 4,654 of CALLRY010000390.1, forward strand.
GGCGATGTAGGACGAGACCGCGGTCACATGACCACCCTCGGACGCCATGGATCGACCGTCACCGCACGCTCGTGCGACAACGTTGTCGGCGCCCCCAGCGGAACGCCAGCGATGCTGAGAGAAGTCGGCCACGGCTCATAGTGCATGGTGCAGGTGTAGGTCCTAAACGTACCGGATAGGGAGAGCAGGCCACCATCCGATGCCTTCGCGCCTTGCTCGCTCGACACTTCGATCTGTAAGTCATAGCCTTCCATGGCATTCAGAATTTGAGTCTGAACCGTCGCCGAGGCATCGGCAGAGCTTTCGTCGCCCTCCCCCTCCGACGCCACGGCATGCGCTAGCACGATGTCGGGCACCACGCGGTCGAAGCGCGCGACAGCGCTGGCAAAGATCATGACGTTGTACACGATGAGTGCCAGCACCAGCAAAACGGGCGTAACCACTGCCATCTCCACCGTCGCTTGGGCGCGCTCCTCGCGCAGACGCATGCGGATACTCATTACGACCCACCGCCCAGAGCGCCAGCCAGCGTGGCGACATCGACGGTGAGCGGGATGGAGCCGCCGCCGGGCAGAGGAATCTCCGCAAGTGTGAACACCGTACCGCTAATGGTGCGTTCGACTTGATATTCCAACGCCTCGCAAAGCGCCTTGGGATCGGTCACGCCCAACGGAATACTTCGCAGTTTGTCTTGCGCTTGAGAGAGACCCGCAATGTCAGACCCCGGACTCTTAATGATATTGGCGGAATCGGTCAGCACCGGTTTTCGCAGGCACAAGTCGCACGGTTCCAAACCCAGCGCCGCCACGGACGCCGAAACGGTATCGCCGAGCCACGATGCGATGGAGCCCAACGCGCCGCTGCCCCCTCCTAGGCCTTTAATCATCTCGTCCATAAGTTCGTCGGCTGAGCCTTGGATATCACCGTATCCCACGAGTAGCCGTCCCCAAACATCCATGACGCCGTCGAGCACGCCGGCAACGCCGCCCGAGCGTTCCTTCAATGTCGAGAAAAATCGCGAAAGCACGTTGTTTTGCGCCGTCGCCTCATCGGGCGCCAGCACCGCGGCAGAGATAGCACCGCGATCGCCAAGCCTGACTGCCGCGTTAAACGAGGAGTTAAGTTGATCGGGGCTGGTAATGTCACCCGAAACTGCAAAGGCGACCACGCCGTTGCGGCCAGGTGGGGCGATACGCGGGCGCTCGCCGGAAAGCTCCTTGATGGCCTGGTCAAACGCATTGCCTGCACGGTCAGCCTCGTCCTCGGTCTGACGCTCGAGCTCGAACTCCTTGTTGCGGCATTCGACGTAGTCTTCCAGGGCCTCTTTGAATCGATCAAAGTGGTACTCAAAGCCGTTTTCGATAGAAGTCGAAGGAGCCGCAACGGCACCGAGCGACGAAACACCAAAATGGCATCTATTGCATTTGTCCTGCCCGTCATAAGCAGCAACCGAGGCCAGCCCGCATGGCGCCCCCTTCTTATAGTTGGGGCAACTCGTTCCGTAATGCAGATACGTCTTGCCATCGATGGCACTGGTTGGCCACACCGTATCGGTATAGAGTTCCGTCGCTCGCACCTCGTCAGTGTTGCGCGGCAACAGCGGGATATAGGAAGCGACTTCATCTCCGTCCTCGGTTACATATGCACGATTGACCTCTGTACTCGCATAGGTGTAAAACGCCTTGCGCGCCGCCGACTCCGCCTTCGTCTCGACGCTTGAACCCTGCGGTTTTTCGTCTGCCAGGCGTTGACGGTAGTAGGTCTTCGCGCGGTCGAGCGCCACCTGTGGCTCCCACGAAATGCTCGAGGCATAATGCGGGTTCTGCTCACCCGAGAGCTTTGCCAAACTCCTCGCACGTTCCCACATGCATGAACAGCTACCGACCGAAGCCGGAACCGATCCACCGCAATCCGCAAGCCAGGCGCGTTCTTTTGCTTTCGCCGTCTCCTCCGAGGCCTTCTGCAGCTCATCTGCTGCGCGCTCCAGATCTTTCGATGTGTCTTTAATGGCATCGGTCGAGATCTCAGAACCCTCGAGCGCAACGAAATCCGACTCGGACATCCTGGGCACGGCAAGCGCCGTACCGGTATAGGTCACACTATCGGTATCCTGCGCCGACACCGCCTGCGTGGCACGCGCGGCAATCAGATACGGCAGAGCCGTCTCGATTTTCTGCAAGCCTTCCGATGCGCTTTTGGCAAACTTGTTGCGCGTTTTAATGATCTCAATCCCGGTGTCGACCATATTGCCGGCAACTGGTTCGGCACCCGGGATGAGGATGGCGACCAGGCCCGTCCCGATCGTGGCAAACCCCGCTAGCCCCAGACTCAAGATGCTCGCATCAACCACCGTGGCAGCCGTGTGATAGGACGACACTACGTTGGCACCCGCCAGCGCGCCGCTATCGGCCGCCACCTGGGTGTCCCCCGCGCGCGACATGCTCCATATCGCCGCGGTCGACGAAAACAACAACGTGAGCACCACTAGGATGACCACGGCAGAAGAAAGCGTGGTGTAGGCACCGTCTTCGATAAACAGGTCGATACCGGCGCGGCCCATAAAGCCGCCTCGCTTGCGATGGCAGCTCGGACGGCGCGTCAAAACGCGTCTAGACCAGAAACGCTTAATCCCATGCAGCAATCCACGAATCATAATCTCCCTCCAGCCATTCGGGACGTGATTGATATGAGACATCAACCTTGAGCTCAACGTAGCCGCCCTCGGCGGTACCACCCATAGCCTGCACAAACGCACCGATCACAGGCAACGGCTTGACCTCGCCAGAAACGGACACGGACGAGACGCCACCCGCATCGGCCCGACCAAGCTCGATATCCCACGACAACGGCCCGCCGGCATGAAAGATCGAAACGTTGGGCACTGCGGCAAGCCGGCGGCGGGTGAACTCCTTAAGATCGTCGTCCTCCGCCGTCGTCGTGGTCATGAGCCGCGCGGTCTCGGCGGCGGCAGACTCCATGACCGCGCGCGTATAAAGCAAGCACACTGGTTGCAGTGCGAGAAGGATGAGCGTCAGAAACGTCGGCAGCAAAAAAGCGGCCTCGACCGTAGACTGCGCCCGGTCCTCGCGCGCGATATCAATACAACGCGATGTCCTTAGCGCCCGCAGCGGCGTCGATAACCGACGTCGAGGCAACGCCATGGGATGCCGCCCGCTCAACCAGCGCCGCCAAGCGCCCATCGGTGCCAGCACGCCAAAGCCCCGCGATCGCCAGCACGATCGATAACAGCGCCACTGTAACGATGGCATATTCCACAGTCGCTTGGGCAACCTCTTCACGCAGAACGCCATGCATTTCACGATCCCTCCTTTGAGCTTATTGTTTGCGGGACCAGACGCACGGCGCGCAGACGACACGAAGCATCGCCAGCATCCGCGGCAACCGTCACCATATCGACCCAGCCGCGCCCATCGCGCACGATGGCGCCCCATACGTTGCCCTTAATATCGAGATAGCCGCTCAGGGCGAGCTGGGCCGTTGGCACCTCGCGGTAGGCGCGTAACATATCCGCCGCTGCCTCGGTCATCGGTCGGTCCTCGGACCATGCAAGCCGGACCGCAATCGCGTTGTCCTCAGGCGAATCCGTCGCAGTGCCAGACCGCTTGTCGAGCGTCCGCAGAAAGGTTTGCGCCGTGACAGCGACATCCGAATCGTCCGCATCTCGCATCTCATCTTTTTGAGACGCCACCGCCGAATCTGAGCCCGAATCGAAGGCGGCCCCAGGACGCTGCTGCCGCGCGGCGTTAAGCCCCCAAAGCACCGCCGCTATCGCCACGGTCAGGCAAGCAAACACCAGCAGCACCCCGATGGGGCGCTCGCCCTCTACAGGCTGTTGATGCCCTCGCTGATAGCGTTCCATAGATCTTGGACCTTGCCCTTAAATGCAACGATGGCGATAATCGCGATCACCACGAGCACGCCGACCAAGATGGCATACTCGGTGGTACCCTGTGCACTCTCCTCCTGCAGTAGCTCCCCGGCATGCTGGCGAGCGCGAATTGACTGGCAAACAGCCCAGCTCCAGACCTTGCCAGCAGCGTCAGTCATCGTGTTCATGTATTCCTCCCTACATCATCCCGCCTGCTCCCAGCAGCGGGCCCAATATGGACAGAAGCAACGCCGGCAAGATGAGCGTGCCGGTGGGAATCAGCAGCTTGACGGGCGCACGCTCGATCTCGCGCTCGACCGCGGCGCGATGAGCCGCACGGATCTCGCGACTTTGAGCGGCCAGCGTCTCGGCAAGTGGGGCACCCAGGGCGAGTGCCTGCCCCACCGTAATGGCAAAGGTCTCGAGCGCTCGCACGTCCAGGTCGCGCGCGACGACCAACAACTCGTCCTCACGCGTGCCCACGCCCACCTGCCACGCCATGCAGGCCCGCTCAAGGCGAAGAGCCAGCACTGACCGGCGGTTGGCGCAGAAAATCTCAAGCGCTGCATCAAACGAAAGACCGGCCGAAAGACCCAAGCGCACAACATCGATCATCTCGGACACTTCGCCGAGCGAAACTCGCGCCGGGCCGCCCGCTCCAACCGCGCCCTTCACTCGCGCGGTCAGGGCATCGACCACCGAGCGACCCGCGGCAGCGACCAGCACCGCCTCGCGCTTGCAGGCCCCTGCGATCTTGCGCGCATCCGCCCGATCCAAACCCGTCGCGACAAATACACTCAGGGCGCACAGGCAAGCCGCAACTGCAACTGGGGCGCTCATAGCTCCACCCTCATAATGCGCCGGATAACCACCAGGGCAACGGCGTTGAGGGCAAGACCCAGCACCCGCGCCGGCAGGCGTCGCAAGACCGCGACGAAAATCTGCCGAAAGCAGCGCCAACACCGCGCACATGCCCGCCGGCATCGCCGCGACCATATGCGCAGACATGCGAGCCTGCGACGTCTTAACATCCAGGCGGCGCTTGAGCTCAATGCGCTCCCCCACCATGCTCGACGCCTCGGACAGTAAGTCGGCAAGCGGAGCGCCAGTGCGCTGTGACACCTTAAGCGCCAAGGTCACAAGCGAAAGACCGGGGGCGTCGATGCGCACGAGCAAGTCATCGAGCGCGTCGGTCGCCGAGATGCCGCAATCGATCGCCGCCGCTACCCGCAAAAACTCGGTATGTACCGGCTCTTGCGCATGAGCGCCCACAAAGCGCATGCCCTGGGCCAGCGAATGTCCCGAGGCAAGCGACATGGAAAGTGCGGTAAACGCCTCGGGCATGGCCTCTTCTGCATCGTGTTGCTCGCGCCGGCTCTCAAAGCCATCCCGAGCGGCGCCAACGGCAATCGGAGCAACAAGTCCCAAGGCAAATCCGAGGGGCGATAACGACACCATCGTTAGTAAAACGCAGCAGACACCGCTCGATAGCAGCAGAAACGCCAAACGCCCCGAAGCATCCTCGATCACGAGGCCAAGGCGATGCGCCGGAGCCAGCGATGCCCACGAACGGGCGATCTTTTTCAGCAGATCGTTTTCCACCAGCTCACGCGGCAGCTTCTCTGCCACCGTCTCGAGCGCCTGACGCGCCAGCTCCGCCGGCGGTACCTGCGGCACACGAGGTTCCGCCCCGCACGCCGTCGCAACAGAAAACCCTGCCAAACCCCCTACGACGAGGGGCACAGCGACCTCCATTCGTCCACCTCCTCTTGTGTGAGCGTCCCCGACCGCAGGCCTTCTGCGATAAACGGCGGCTCGCGGTCAAGCGTCCAGGTTCGCTCGGCGGCATCGAAAGTCACATAGCGCTCGAGTTCTACGCCGCCCGACGCGGCGCGACGCACCCCCGAATACGAGGAGACGAAACGCCTGCCATCGGCGTGGCGCTCGGACATCACGATGCCATCGAGCGCCATGGCAATCTGCTCCTCGATGAGCTCGCTCGGCAGATCGATGCCATAACGTGCAAGCAACGTCAGACGCACCACGGTCTCCTGTTCTGAACCCGCATGAAGTGTGGTGAGCGACCCATCGTGGCCCGTGTTCATGGCCTGCAACATGTCGCAGCACTCGGCACCGCGCACCTCGCCCACCACGATGCGGTCGGGGCGCATGCGCAGGGCATTGGTCACCAGGTCGCGGATCGTCACCGCGCCCTCGCCCTCAATTGAAGCCTCGCGCGCCTCTAGGCGCACCACGTGCGGATGATGCGCAAACTTGAGCTCGGCAGAGTCCTTGATCGTCACGATGCGCTCGCCGGTGGAAATCTCGCATGACAACGCGTTGAGCAGGGTGGTCTTACCAGATCCCGTGCCTCCCGCAACCGCCAGGTCCTGTCGCAGCGACACCGCGCACGACAGCAGCTGCGCATACCAAAGCGGCAGCGACCCCAGCCCCACAAGCTCGTCCAGCGAGCAGATACGGTCCGAGAACTTTCGGATGGTGAGAATCGGTCCGTCAATCGCCACAGGCGGAATCACCGCGTTGACGCGATAGCCCGTTTTGAGGCGGGCGTTGACGATGGGGCTGCGCTCGTCGATACGGCGGCCAAGTGGCGAGATGATGCGGTCGATAAGCACACGGATCTGCTCATCATCCTCAAACGCACGCTCGATGGGGTACAAGACGCCGCCGCGTTCAAAGAAAGCCGAGCGGCAGCCGTTGATCATGATCTCGGTAACGGTGTCGTCCTCGATAAGCGGCTGCAACGGCCCCAAGCCCACCACGTCATCCAAAATCTCGTCGATGATGGTCTCGCGCTCGGGCGCCGCGAGATCGGTCGGCTCCTCAACATTGAGCGCCGCCTCCACCGCGGGACGCAATTCCGAGCGGGCAAGTGCCGGGTCGATATAGGCGCTGATACGCGCCACTTCGTCGTAACCCATGCGGTCCATCACGGCGCACTTGGTGCGTCGTTTCACCGCGCGGCGACGCCCCGCATCTACAGGCGCTGCCTCCGCTGCAGCGCCGGCAGCCTTAATCCTCGTTTGCAGGCTCATCGCTGATCACCCTCGCGCGACCAGGGAAGGCGGATACGCGGGCGTTCGGTGCGCGTTGCACGGTCGGCGACCATATCGCTCCAAGGGCCGACGGCGCACCCCAGTTCCACGAGCATCTCGCGCGTGGCCTCGCGCACGCTGGTCGCAAAAGCGCTGGTCTGCCCCACTGCCTCATCAGCGCGCCCAAACGCCATGAGCGCGACGAGATCCTGCCCGCCATCGGCGATACGAATCTTGGAGCTCAACGCACAGGCAATCTCAAAGCGCATGGCGACGTCCTCGTCTGCCCCGCGCGCACCGAACCGGTTGAACACGGCGCTCATGCGCGTGCGCGGCACACCTACTCGACTTGCCAGTTCAATGACGCGCGACGCCGATGTCGCGGTCGACACCGCAGCATCGCCAACGATCAGGCAGCGGTCGCTCGCCGCCACCGCAGCCGCCACGGCGTCGCCCCAAAAGACCGAGGTATCGATAAAGACCACGTCGGATTCGCGACGCAAAACATCAAGCAGTAGCTCCACCGGACGTGCCATGAGCTCGGCTTGCTCGGGCGCCGCAACGGGACCCCAGAGCGTAACGCCTGGCGCCACGCGCATCGATGTGGCTACGATATCCGGCTCGGTGAGCGCGCCCGCCGCCGCCGGCTCGATAAGTGCCGCCATATCGCGCGGAGCATCGACGCCTAACAAGTCGTAAAGGTTTCCAAACATCAGGTCCAGGTCGAGCACGGCGGCACGCAAGCCCAACAGCGACGATGTGTGTGCCATGGTGGCAACGATCGTCGACTTGCCGCAACCGCCCGAACCCGAAATGGCGCAGATGACCGGAGCTCGATGCTGCGGAGCGGCAGCGTCTGCCGGCGGCATCGGAGGCGGCGGGGCGGG
>CALLRY010000391.1:0-12455 GCA_938014285.1 uncultured Collinsella sp.
TTCAACTTTTCTTACTATGTTACCGGTACGCTCATTTTGCTCGGCGTGCTGCTGGGACGCTTTGTATGCGGCTTTCTGTGCCCGTTTGGCTGGCTGCAGGAGCTGCTTCATAAGATTCCCGGCAAAAAGTTCTCCACGAAAAAGCTCAAGCCGCTCACGTACATCAAGTACGTCGTGCTGCTGTTTGCCGTGGTGCTGCTGCCCGTCTTGGTGGTTAACGACGTGGGCATGGGCGACCCGTTCTTTTGTAAGTACATCTGTCCACAGGGTGTGCTCGAGGGCGCCATTCCGCTGGCCATTGCCAACGCCGGCATTCGATCTGCGCTGGGGCAGCTCTTTACCTGGAAACTTTTCGTTCTCATTGCCGTGGTAGTGCTGAGCGTTTTGTTCTATCGCCCCTTCTGCAAATGGATTTGTCCACTTGGCGCATTCTATGCGCTCATGAATAGGGTGTCCCTGCTGGGGATTCGGGTTGACGCATGCAAATGTGTCTCGTGCGGCAAGTGTTCAAGGGTTTGTCAGATGGACGTTGATGTGGTCCGCGCGCCCAATCATGCCGAATGTATCCGGTGCGGAAAGTGCATCGGGGCCTGTCCTGTCGATGCCATCAGCTATCGCTATGGCCTGGATGTGTCGGCGGAAAAGCTTCCCTTGACCGCCGATAAAAAGTAAACAAGCTTCGACAAAACGGAGGAATGACTATGAAGCTTTCTAAGATTGCGGCCCTGTTTATGGTGCCGGTATTGGCCTTGTGCCTTGTGGCATGTTCGGCGCCCGGTGGCAATGTGAGCGAATCTGCGAGCTCCGATCCTAAGATCGCAGAACTCACTGCGCAGAAGCCGGCCAATGCCGACGAGGCCGCCGAGCTGTATGCAAAACTCATGCAGAAGGAGAACGAGATCTTTTCGAGTGATAACGCGCTGTGGGAAAAGGTATTCAATGCGGCAAATAAAGACTCGACAATGATTGAGGACGGCAGCAATTACGGCGATTTCTTGCTCAAGACCATCGACGGCGCCAAGGATGAGTTTACGGCGGATGAGCTTAAGACGCTCAAGGCCGGTGCGCAGCAGATCAAGGAAATCGAGGACAAGCTCGAGAGCTTGGAGAAGGAGTTCCCCGGCTGTGGAAGCACGCCGAGCGCAGGCGAGAGCGTCGACGCTTCGACCGCTGGCATGACGGCTGGTGCCAATGCTTCGAGCGAGGCGACGAAGTTCCCCAGCTTTACGGGCAAGGACCTGGACGGCAACGACGTGAGCAGCGACGAGCTGTTCTCTAAGAACAAGGTTACCGTCATGAACTTCTGGTTCACCACTTGCAAGCCGTGCGTGGGTGAGTTGGGCGATCTTGAGAAACTGAATCAGGAGCTTGCCGAGAAGGGCGGCCAGGTCGTGGGCGTCAATTCCTTTACGCTCGATGGCAACAAGGGCGAGATTGCAGATGCCAAGGACGTGCTGAGCAAGAAGGGCGTGACATATAAGAACATCTGGTTCAAGTCGGATAGCGAGGCCGGTAAGTTTACGTCAAATTTGTTCTCGTTCCCGACAACGTATGTCATCGATCAGAATGGCAACATCGTAGGGGATCCAATCGTGGGAGCCATCAGCTCCGCCGAGCAGCGCGCAGCACTCGACAAGCTTATCGACCAGGCGATTGCGAATAGCGAGCAGTAAAAACCGCGTAAAGCATAGCGAGGATCGTGTGTCGCTGTGCGAAGTAGTCTGCTGCCTTTCAAGATAATCTCCACCATTTTGAGGTCCCGCTCGGGACCTCTTCTTTTGGGTACCATCCCGTTCGTTTTTTGGCGCGGTTCGTTACATTCCTCACTGGCTCCGGCAAAAATGGGGATAGAGTAGGACAAACGCGTCGAATACGAACGGCGGGGGAGAGTGGGCGAGTGCGCCCGCGTGGGAGAGGTTGCCGTCCATGTTGGAGCTCAAAGGTATTTGCAAAAGGTACGTCACGCAGTCGTTTACGCAGGTGGCGCTCGATAACGTGAGCCTGGCTTTTCGCGATAACGAGTTCGTGGCCATTCTGGGACCTTCGGGGTCGGGTAAAACTACGATGCTCAACGTTATCGGTGGGCTCGATCATTTCGATTCTGGCGACCTGCTGATCGACGGTATTTCGACCAAAGACTTTCACGATCGCGATTGGGATGCCTACCGCAACAACCGCATCGGCTTTGTGTTCCAAAGCTATAACCTCATTCCGCATCAGACCATTTTGGAAAACGTGGAGCTGGCGCTCACGCTCACGGGCGTGGGGCATGCCGAGCGTCGCCAGCGTGCGCGCGAGGCGTTGGAGAAAGTCGGCTTGGGCGAGCACGTTAACAAGCGCCCGAGCCAGCTTTCGGGCGGGCAGATGCAGCGCGTGGCCATCGCCCGCGCCCTGATTAATGATCCCGAGATTGTGCTGGCAGACGAGCCGACCGGCGCTTTGGATTCAACGACATCCGTACAGGTCATGGACCTGCTCAAGGACGTGGCGCGCGACCGCCTGGTCATCATGGTCACGCACAATCCCGAGCTGGCGTACCAATATGCCACGCGTATCGTCAATCTGGCGGACGGCAAGATCACCGACGATTCCGACCCTTTCGATGTCGCTGACGCCACGCGCCGCGAGGCCAAGCCTACGCGCAAAACCTCGATGAGCTTTGTGACGGCGCTGGGGCTTTCTGCCCGAAACCTTATGACCAAAAAGGGCCGTACGGCCATGACTGCCTTTGCGGGCTCGATTGGCATTATCGGTATCGCGGCGATTCTGGCGCTGTCCAACGGCGTAAACGGCTACATCAAAAAGGTCGAGGAGGATACGCTCTCGAGTTACCCACTCACCATTTCCAAGCAGGATTACGACTTGTCGTCCATGATGGGCGGGCAGGGAACTGCGGATGATGGCTCGCCTGAAAACGTGGATTCGTCCGTCGACAGTGCCGGCGGCAAGGCTAAGGGAATCGATAAAATTCCCGTGGTTACGGCCGTAAAGGATATGTTTGCGAGCGTTAAGTCCAACGACATGACGAGCTTTAAGGCATGGCTCGATGCCGGTGGCGATGGCATCGACAAAGAGGTCAACGCCATTCAGTACGGCTACGGTGTATCGCCGGTTGTCTATCGTGCGGGTAAGGGCGACGAGAAGCCTGTCCGGTTGGTGCCCAACGCCATGACCGAGGCCATGAGCGGAGGCGCGAGCTCGGCGGCAACGGTGAGCATGGAATCCATGGGAACCTCGGTCTTTAACGAGATGATCGACGACCAGAGCCTGCTCGACAGTCAGTACGATGTCATCGCCGGTCATTGGCCCACGTCCGCCAACGAAGCCGTAATGGTGCTCTCGAGTCGCGGCACGGTGGGTGACTACACGCTCTACAGCATCGGCGCGCTGGATATCAATGAGCTCAACGATCTGGTAAACAGCGCTATGACGGCTGACGGTGGGGTCGAAACGCCCGAGACCGGCACCGAATTTACCTACGACGATGCGCTGTCCACGACGTTTAAGGTGCTGTCGCCGGCCGATGCCTATCGCAAAAACGAAGAGACCGGCATGTGGACTGACATGTCTGACGATGCCGACTTTATGACGGCCAAGGTTGCCGACGGTATCGACGTGCACATTGTGGGTGTGGTGCGACCTAACGAGACCGCCAACGCGAGTGCGTTGTCCCCGGGCATTGCCTACACGCATGCGCTGACTCGCCAGCTTATGGAGCGCGCCGCAAATTCGCAGATTGTGCAGGAGCAGCTTGCCCACCCCGAGACGGATGTCTTTACGGGCAAGTCTTTCGATGAACTGCAGGGCGAGGCCAAACAAGGAGTTGATCTATGCAGCATGTTCAGTGTGGACGAGGCAGCGCTGAAGAGCGCGTTCTCGTTCGATGCGTCTGCGCTCTCGGGTGTTGCCGGCGGTATGGACCTTTCTGGTATCGACTTATCCGGGCTGGACATTGACCTTTCGGGCGTTGGGAAGGACATCGATTTCAGCGACATTATGGCCAAAGCGCCGGCACCAGATTTCTCGGGCATCTTTGACGGCCTGGAACTCACACCCGAGCAAATGCAGCAGGTGGGAACGCTTGCCAACCAGCTGTTTGAGGGATTTTTGCAGTCGGAGCAGTTTAAGGCGTTGTCGCCCGAGGATCTTAAGGACGCGTCGAAGCTCGCCGCCGCGTTCTCGACGTATCTTGAGAGTGATACCGCGGCCCAGCAAATCCTAGCCCAGCTCAAAGCGCTCGGCGGCGATGCCCTGGTCGAGCGCCTGCAGCAGGCGATGACCGACTATGTGCAAAAGCAACTGGCTCCGTATCTGCAGCAGGCTATGGATCAGGTGACCAAGACAATCAGCGACCAGATTGCGACGACGGTATCGTCCCAGCTCAAGGCGGGTGCAGCAGGACTTATGGGCCAGATGGCCACGCAGATGTCGTCGAGCTTTGCCAACCTAGCGAGCGCCATGCAGGTGGATGCGAGTGCCTTTGCTCGTGCTATCCATTTCAACATGGACGCCGAGGACCTGAGCTCGCTCATGATGAGCTATGCGAAGGCGTCGAAGCTCACCTACGACAACAATCTGACCACGTTGGGCTATGCGGATGAGGCCGACCCCATCTCGGTTAAGATTTTCCCGCGTGACTTTGAGGCCAAGGAACGCGTACTCGACCATATCGATGCGTACAACAAACAGGTCAAAGCCGCCGGCCACGACGAGCAGGCAATCTCGTACACCGACTACATGGGCATCATCATGGGCTCGGTGACCGATATCGTGAATACCATCAGCTTGGTGCTCATCGCGTTCGTGAGCATCAGCCTGGTCGTGAGCTCCATCATGATCGGCATCATCACCTACATCAGCGTACTGGAGCGCAAGAAGGAGATCGGCATCCTGCGCGCAATCGGTGCGTCGAAGCGCAACGTGGCAAACGTGTTCAACGCCGAGACCTTTATCGAGGGCCTCATTGCCGGCATCTTTGCCATTGTCGTCGTGGTGCTCGTGAGCTTCCCGGTTAATGCCTGGGCGCTTGCTGCCAAACAGGTTCCCAACCTGATGAGCCTGCCCGTGCAGGATGCGCTGGTGCTCATTGCAATTTCGGTGCTGCTGACGGTCGTTGCCGGTCTACTGCCTGCCCGCAGCGCATCCAAGAAGGACCCCGTCGAAGCCCTGCGCTCCGAATAATGCGACAAAGGGACAGTCCCTTTGTCACATTGAGACCCTTGCGAAAACGGGGTCTAATTACCGTTCGGCAGGTTAAGAACTCCCTCTCCCCGCTTAATGCTTGACGAAGAGTCCTCTGGTTTATATACCTATCGGTAGGTATATAGGATGTATTGCCGATAGAAATGGAGCAACCATGACTCTCACCACACCAGCCAAAAAAGATTGTCTCCGTGAAAGCGGCGCATTTGCTTGGGTCGTCGTTATTGCGCTCGGCTTAATGTCCGCCGGAACAACTGGCACATATAGCATTATTGCCGGCTCATTCGTTGCTCCAGTATGTGAAGATCTGGGCTTTGACTACACTTCTTTTTCTTTCTATTTCACCGCGATTCTTCTTGGCCTTGCGCTTGGGCTTCCGCTTTTGAGTCGCTTCATTCCAAAAGTAATCGGCAAACCATGGCATATTTGCATTGAACTCGTCCTTATTGCCGCCGGCGCCGCAATGGCGTTCTACACCGAGGTCTGGATGTTCACCGTCTCCGCCGCAGTGATCGGCATCTGCTTTTCGTTTACAACGGGCGTCTGCATGTCCGATGTCATTGACCAATGGTTCAGCAAATCGTCCGGTCTCGCCATCGGCCTCGCTTGGGGCGTTAATTCTCTCTGCACGCTGTTATTGAGTCCTGTCATTACGCAGGTCATCGAGCAGCAAGGCTGGCGTACGGGATACATCGTGCTTGCGGCCGTTTCTGCAGCTATGATTTTGCCTGCAAGCGCATTTATCATTCGCCTTAACCCCTCTGATCGCAATATGCTTCCGTACGGAGAGACCGCCTCCGAAACCCATGAGAGCTGCAGCGCCGATGAGCAGGAAGATGTCCTTTCGGGCATGGCACTCCGCGATGCCGCGAAAACGCCGTCTTTTATTCTCTGTGTCCTCTTGCTTTGCGTGGCGCAGCTCACCTGCTGCATGAACCAGCTGTTTCCAACCTATGCAAGCGAGGTCGGTTTCAATCCTATCGTAGGAAGCTTAATGGTCTCGGCAGCTTCACTCTCCGATATCTTCCTAAATCCCTTCGTGGGCAAAACATGCGACAAGCTTGGCGCTATTAAAGCAACGGTCGCATGGACAGGTGTCAGCATTCTTTCATTCCTACTTCTTATCATTGGCGGAAGCAATGAGACCGTTTCCATCATTGCAGCTGGTGTAAACGATGTCATGTTCGCCATCGTTGGAACCGCAATGCCGATGCTTCTCCTCTCGCTCTTTGGATCACGCGATTTTGGAAGGATCTATTCGATCGTTTGCTCAGCGGGCTATGTCGTCGGTGCTTTTGGAATGCCGGTCATGATGAAGGTTTACGGCATGGCAGGGTCATTCCAGGGAGTATTTATCTTCTGCATTGCCTGCAACCTTATGATTGCTGCGTTTGCTATCGTTTCCGGCTTTCTCAATAAGGCTGCTGAAAAGTAATAAGCGCCGATTGCACCGGCATAGATTGCCACGCAACAGGGGCCGACTCCAAGCCAGATTGGAGTCGACCCCTGTTTTCGTTTTAAAGGTTGCCCGCAGGCACCATGGGCGCCAACATGCGCTTCAGCTTGGCTGGTCTATTTGAACATAAGCTCGACTATTCCCGCCCAAACCGCTTTCTCATCAATATCCTCACCTTGAGCGACCGTATTGCTTGCTCCCTCCAGAACGGTATAAAGAATTTGTACGTAGAGCATTACGTCGGCGCTATCGGAAAACGCGCCAATCTCTACACCATGAAGAAGGATGTCTTTAAGCGCATCCATGGTTCGTTTGGTCGCCGTCGCTTGACGTTCCTGAACTGCAGGAATTCGATTTGCTTGAACGCTAACCTCGGCCAGCACGCGCCGGCGCTTTTCATCGCTTCGATAGCCACCTATAACTGAATTGCCGAGCTCGATAAGCGCGGCCTTGAACCCGTCCCTATCGACTATTAGCGAGTAGTCGCGCTGATAGTCAATGGTCGGAAACATGCTGTCCAAGAGCGTAGTGAAAATCTCCTCTTTTGAGGGAAAGTAGTAGTACACCGACGGCTTGGATATACCGACAAAGTCGCAAATCTTTCCGATAGACGCTTTGTCATAACCGACTTCTGCCACAAGATCGTACATTGCGTCCAATATTTTTTTTCTTGTGCTCACGCTGCATTTCTCCATTGCAAATCACTTCCGCACTACCAACATTATTAAGGATGGCAACGGAACATCAATTCGTGTCCAAACATGACCACTATATACGGCGAACGGTATGTATCAGTAGGCGAGCGGCAATTATTCAAAATTATCTACCGAACGGTAGGTATAGTAGTACTATAGCAGGTGAAACCCCGCTATTGTCGCGGCCGGACAGCATCGCGGGAAACCCGACGGAAGGACCAACCATGTACGAGAACTATCGTATGCCGGGCGAGTTCGAGAAGCGCTCCAACGTCTATGTGACATGGCTTCCCGATTACATCCGTGCAGAGGGCTACGATAACCGCCAGCCCTGCGTTGACGTGATCAAGGCTCTGCTCGAGTATGGCGACGTTACGGTCAACCTCAATTGCGGCACCCCCGGCTCCTATGAGGAGGCTTGCTCGCGCCTGAAGGAGGAGGGGGTTGATCTCGATCGCATCGAGATCACGCAGTTCGAAGACTCCAACTTCTATGTCCGCGACAACGGTCCCAGCATCATGGTCGACGACAAGGGCCATTCTTATATGGTCAACCCCGCTTGGACCTATTACGGCGTGTGGGACAAGAACTCCCCGGAGTGCCAGTCCGCACGTAAGGCAGCCGTTCACATGGCGGTTGCGCTCGGTTGCTTCGATATCGTCAATTCCGAAATGGTTTCGGAGGGCGGCGACCGCGAGTTTGACGGTCACGGCACTCTGATCGCCATCGAGGACACGGAATGCCGCAAGCGTAATCCCGAGTTCACGAAAGAGGAAGTAGAGGCCGAGTATAAGCGCATCTACAACCTCAACAAGGTTATCTGGCTTCCGCAGCCTATGCTCGAGGACGACGACTATCGACTGGGCATCCTCGACGAGAAGGAAGACGGAACTCCCGTCTTTGGCATGAGCTTTGCAGCTCACATTGATGAGATGTGTCGCTTTATCACTCCGAACAAGATTCTTCTTGCCGAGGTGTCCGATGAAGAGGCAGCCTCGAGCAAGGCTGGAGCAGAGTCTCGTCGCCGCATTGAGGCAGCCTACGAGATCCTGAGCAACGAAACGGACTGGGAGGGCAAGCCCTTCGAGATCGTTCGTATGCCCACCGCCGAGCCTATTGAAGTCGTTATCGCCCCTGGCGATGAAGATTACGAGCTCTATAAGGGCTTCATCGACGAAATGGGCGGCAAGTTTATGGATGGCACCCCCTGGCCCGAGGGCCCCGTCCACTTCTACGCCGCAGCGAGCTACTGCAACTTCCTGATTTGCAACGGCGTCGTTCTTGGCCAGCGTTATTACCACGAGGGCATGAGCGAGGTCGTGAAAGAGAAGGATGAGCAGGCCAAGGCAGTTCTTGAGAGCTGCTTCCCCGATCGCAAGGTCATCATGATTGATTCCCTCGCGCTTAACCTGTCCGGCGGCGGCGTGCACTGCTGGACTAAGGACGTGGCGGCCAGTCGTTAGTGAGCCTTAGAGCCTGCGCTCTTTGGCTTAGGCGCCACATGTACCGCTCCCCGAGGGATATCCGTGTTTTCCTCGGGGACACATTCAACAATAATTTTGATAATAATTCGAAAGGAAATAGGCATGAACAACAGCCTCCGCGGTCGCGACTACATCAACATCCATGATCTCTCCTCCGAGGATTTCCGCTATCTCATCGATCTTGCCTGGAACCTTAAGGCTCAGAAGAAGTCTGGTGTCGACCAGCGCTACTTCCCCGGCAAAAACGTCCTCGCCAACTTTGAGTGGGGCTCGACCCGTACTCGTTGCGCATTCGAGACCTCCTGCAACGATTTGGGCATGGGCTTCACTTATCTGACCAACTCCCACATGGGTGACTGCGAGACCGTCAAGGACGCCATGCGCGTCTTTAACGGCATGTATGATCTCATCGTCTATCGCGCACAGAAGGACGAGCAGTTCCTCTATGACGTCGCCGACCTGGTTGACATCCCGGTCATCAATGCCCTTACTCTCGGCGATCACCCGACTCAGATGCTCGCTGACGCTCTTACGATGGAAGAGCAATGGGGCGGTTTGCGTACGAGCCGCGGCAAGAAGATGGCTTTCGTTGGCAACTGCGCCGGCGCCCCGGTGTGGTATGGCCGTCTGTGCGCTATGCTCGACATGGACTTCCTCGCCATCGGCCCCGACGACCTCCGTCATCAGATGTGCAAGGAAATGATCGAAGAGGTGGAGGCCTGCTACGCCAAGTACGCTCCCAATAGGACCTTTACCATCACCTCTGACCTCGATGCCCTGGATGGCGTTGACGTTATCGTTACCGAGGAGTGGCGCTACATCAACCCCGAGTGCGGCGAAGAGGTTCTGGATCCCGACGACTACAACTCCTGGCTGGGCGATGCCGAGTCTTTGTACCCCTATCGCGTCACCAGCGAGCTGTGCAAGCGCACCAACAATCCCGACATCTTCTGCATGCATGAGCTTCCCTCTGTCCATAACGCAGATCACCGTGTCGGCAAAATGCTCCTCGACCAGTGCAAGAACGACCTCCATCGCGAAATCATCACCGAGGGCTTTGAGATTGCCGACGAGTGCTTTGAGGCCAACGCTTCGGTCATCTTCCGTGAGGCAGAGAACCGTCAGCACACCATCAAGGCCGTTATGTGTGCCCTTCTGGGTCTCTAGGAGCTGTATCAATGGAAAATGCAAAGTTAAAGAGCAGCAAGGTTTACGCATGGGTTCTCGTAATCGCGCTCGGCCTTATGTCTGCTGGCACGACCGGATCCTATAGCGTCATCGCGGGCTCCTTCGTCGCACCCGTGTGCGAGGAGTTCGGGTTTGACTATTCCATCTTCTCGTATTACTTCACCGCAACGCTCATTGGTCTTGCGGCAGCTCTTCCGTTTGTCGGAAAACTCATTCCCAAGGTCGTTGGCAAGGTTTGGCTCCCCGTTGTCGAGCTTATTTTGCTTGCTGCCGGCGCAGGCATGGCCTTCTACACCGAAGTCTGGATGTTCATCGCCGCTGGCGCCCTGATTGGCGTTTGCTTCGCCTTCACCACCGGCGTCGCCATGTCCGACGTTATTGACCAGTGGTTCAAAAAATCTGGTGGCCTGGCAATCGGTCTCGCTTGGGCAGTGAACTCGATTTACATGCTCATCATGAGCCCCGTCATCACCTCTGTCATCGAGGCCGCTGGCTGGAGGACTGGCTATCTGGTGCTCGCTGGCGTCTCCGCCGTGCTCATTCTCCCCGCTTCCGTCCTGATTATTCGCTATAAGCCTCAGGACAAGGGCATGCTGCCCTATGGCTACGTCGAGGGCGAGACGGTCACCGAGACCGAGGAGACGACCGAGGATGGCACGCGTGGCGTTAGCTATGCGCGCGCCATTAAGTCGCCTGCCTTCTTCTTCTGCATCGGCTTCCTCTGTCTCGTTCAGCTCACTTGCTGCATGAACCAGCTCTTCCCGACGTATGCTTCCGAGGTTGGTTTTAGCCCCATGGTGGGCGGCTTCATGGTATCCGCTGCATCGCTCTTCGATCTGTTCCTCAATCCGATCGTCGGCACCACTTGCGATAGGTTCGGCAGCACGAAGGCCATTCTGGGCTGGCTCGCTGTCTCCATCCTCTCCTTTGTCATGCTCATGATGAGCAGCGGCAACTCGACGCTCAGCATCCTCGCAGCAGGCGTGAACGACGTAATGTACGTCATCGCTGGCACTGCCCTGACCGTTTTGGTTATGGATGTCTTTGGCTCCCGCGATTTCGGTCGCATCTTCGCGCTGATCTGCTCCGTGGGCTATATCGTCGGCGCCTTTGGCATGCCCGTTATGATGAAGGTCTATGAGCTTGTCGGCTCCTTCCAGGGCGTCTTCATCTTCTGCATCGCATGCAACGTTATTATCGGCCTGTTCTTGCTGCTGGCAAAAAAGACTGGTAAGAACCTCTCCTGGGACGAATAGTTCGATTCGTCTTAGACATACGCTGTAGGGCTTAACCTGCAGCCGCTTTGGGGCATCGACTAACATCGGTGCCCTTTTTCATCGAATGTGACAAAGGAGCAGCCACTTTGTCACATTGAGTGGCATGTAAATCGAGGTCTAATACTTTTCCGAGAAGTGAACGGCCATACTTGGACCTCCGAAGCATCGACATTTTTAGACGTCAAACCCGCAGGATTTGGCTGGCAAAACCGCAGGAAATTGCATCTCGAAAGTGCCGATGCTTCGGGGGCCCGTTTTCACTCGTTCACTTCTCGGGAAAAGTATTAAACCTCGTTGTATGGGGTGCGGCTGGAGGGTGGTCATCGTTCAGTAGCTACCTCTTCCTTGTGAATCGCCTGAAGCGCAAGGCATAATGCATGTGACAAAGGGACGGCCCCTTTGTTGTGTTGATATGAGAGAAGAGTAGATGATCCTTTCGCTGGCCCCTATGGAGGGGATTACCGGGCATGTGTTCCGTCGCGTGCATGCGGAGTGCTTCGGTGCGCTCGATTGCTATTACACGCCGTTTTTGCCGCCGCCGCGGGTGGGAAACCGCTTTGGCGGCAAGGCGTTTAAGGAGATCGATCCTGCCAATAACCAGGGGCTCAACGTGGTGCCTCAGCTGATGTCCAAGAACGCGGACGAGTTTGTGTGGGCGGCACAGGTGCTCGCCGACATGGGCTATCGCGAGGTCAATCTCAACTTGGGTTGTCCTTCGGGAACGGTTGTCGCCAAGGGCAAAGGATCGGGCTTTTTGCGCAACTTGGACGAGCTCGAGGTGTTCTTGAGTGACGTGTGTGAGCGCTCTCCGCTGCCGGTATCGGTCAAGACCAGGTTGGGGTTGGAAAGTGATGACGAGTACGAGCGCGTGCTCGATTTGTATTGCCGCATGCCGCTGGCGGAGCTGATCGTGCATCCGCGCGTACAAAAGGACCGCTATACGGGCATGCCGCGCAAGGAGTTTTACGGCAAGACGTTGGAGCGGGCGCCGTTTCCCGTGGCCTATAACGGTGACATTTTTGATCTTGAGGATATGGACGCGCTGGTGGAGGCCTATCCCGGCACGCGCCATGTGATGTTGGGGCGTGGCCTGCTCGCGAACCCCGCGCTGGCTCGCATGGTCAAGGGTGGCCCTGCTGCAACGGCTGCTGAG
>CALLRY010000392.1:0-5617 GCA_938014285.1 uncultured Collinsella sp.
TACCTGATGGGTTGAGCTCCGACATCGCGGTCATAAGGCGCCCCGCCGACAAGGTGTACCTCGTGTCGTCGGCGACGATGTGCCTGGTCAACGCGCTCGATGCGAACGACAATATCCTCATGTCGGGCACGAAGGCTAACGATTGCTCGGTCGCGGGCTTCAAAAGCGCGCTCGAAAGTGGGGCGATCGCCTACGGCGGCAAGTACAGCGCGCCCGACTACGAGAGAATATCGGCCTCGGGCTGCACGCTCGCCATCGAGAACACCATGATCAACCACACGCCCGATGTGAAGGAAAAGCTGCAGAAGCTCGGGCTCGTCGTGCTCACCGAACAGTCATCGAGCGAGCCCGAAGCACTCGGGCGCGTCGAGTGGATTAAACTTTTCGGCGTCCTGTTCGACAAAGAAGACGAGGCCGCGCACCTGTTCAACGAGCAGAAGGCCCGCGTCGAGCAAACGTCGGGGCTCGCGTCGTCAGGTAAAACCGTGGCGTATTTCTACATTAACTCGAACGGGGCCGCCGTCACGCGGCGGGCGGGCGACTACGTGGCGCAGATGATCGAGCTTGCAGGCGGCAGCTACGCGCTCGATGACGCGCAGACGGCGTCGACGTCAGGTTCGTCAATAACGCTCGAAATGGAGCGCTTCTACGCGACGGCGAAGGATGCGGACATCATCGTCTACAACGGCACCATCGACGAATCGGTTGCCACCTTGGACGACTTCGTAGGCAAAAATCCGCTATTGTCGCAGTTCAAAGCCGTGAAGAACGGCAACGTCTGGGTCACAAGCGCCGACATGTACCAGCAGATGACTTCTACCGCCGACATTATCGACGAGCTGCACGGGGCGTTTACCGGCGATGACGCGAGCGACTTCCATTATCTGAGGAAGCTCGGCTAGCGCCATGAGAAACCGGCTTTCCATGGCATACGACGAATCGGGGCGCGCTGCGCGGTGTCGCGTCGTGACGGCGCTGCTCGCTGTTGCCCTCATCGTGATCGTCGGGGCCAACCTGTGCATCGGGAGCGTGCTCGTGCCCGCAGACCACATCCCCGGCATCCTTTCGGGTGGCGCGGCCAATTCCATGGAAAGCCAGGTCATCTGGGAGATTCGTCTGCCGCGCGTGCTTTCAGCCGTGCTTCTCGGCGGGGCACTTTCGCTCTCCGGGTTCCTGCTGCAGACGTTTTTCAACAACCCCATCGCCGACCCGTTCATCTTGGGCGTCTCCTCGGGCGCAAAGTTCGTCGTCGCGCTTACGATGATCGTGCTTTTGGGCGCAAACCAGGCCATGTCCTCGCCGGCCATAGTGGCCGCAGCGTTTCTGGGCTCGCTTATCACCATCGGCTTCGTGCTCCTCATCGCACGGCGCATAAGTTCCATGGCCATGCTCATCGTGGCGGGCGTCATGGTGGGATACATCTGCTCGGCGGCGACGAACTTCCTCATCGCCTTCGCCGACGACCAGTCCATCGTGAACCTGCACAACTGGTCTTTGGGTAGCTTCTCGGGTTCGAGCTGGGACGACGTCGCGGTCATCGCGGTCGTGGTGATCACCGTGAGCGCATGCGTATTCGCGATATCGAAGCCCCTTTCCGCCTTCCAGCTGGGAGAAGCCTACGCAAAAAGCGTCGGCGTGAACGTCGCACGCTTCTGCGTGGTGCTCGTCCTTCTAGCGAGCATGCTCTCCGCCTGCGTGACCGCGTTCGCTGGTCCGGTGTCGTTCGTAGGCATCGCGGTTCCGCATCTCGTTAAGTCGGCGCTGAAGTCATCGAAGCCCATCCGCGTGATTCCTGCGTGCTTCTTGGGAGGCGCCATCTTCTGCGCGGGCTGCGATTTGATCGCGCGCACGCTGTTCTCCCCCGTCGAGCTTTCCATCAGCGCCGTCACCGCCATCTTCGGCGCGCCGGTGGTTATCGCGCTCATGCTGAAGAAGCGGGTGAGGTAGATGGGGGAATTCGTGCCGCGGCCCAAAACGCTCGGAGGGGACATTCCATGCTTAGACAGTCCTAAGCTCGTACGAAAGCGCCAGAAGACACTTTCGGCCCGTGCGGAACTGCGCGCGGAACGCCTCCTTCGAGCGGAGTCGAACCTCGAAACCCCGGTCGAAACGCAGGCTGACGGAGCGCCGCTTTTCCGCATAAGCGACCTGTCGGCGGGCTACGACAAGAAGGTCGTAGTCGAAGGCGTCGATCTGGAGGTTCGCGCGGGCGACGTCGTGGCACTCATCGGGCCGAACGGCTCGGGCAAGTCGACCATCTTGAAAACCATCACACGCCATCTGGCACCGCTTGCCGGCGCGGTCGAGCTCGACGGGCGGGAGATTTCCCGATGGAAGACGGCGGAGTTCGCAAGGAACCTTGCCGTTATGCTGACAGATCGCCCCCGGACCGAGCTCCTCACCTGCCGCGATATCGTAGAGGCGGGAAGGCATCCCTACACCGGGCGAATGGGCACACTCTCGCCCGGCGACCATAGTCGGGTCGATGAGGCTATGAAAACCGCACATGTGGAAGAGCTCGCCGAGCGCGACTTCATGCAGATAAGCGACGGGCAACGCCAGCGCGTCATGCTCGCACGCGCCATCGCGCAGGATCCGCGTGTGCTCGTGCTCGACGAGCCCACGTCGTATCTCGATATCCGCTACCAGATCGACCTGCTGCGAATACTTCGCCACCTTGCGAAATCGCGGAATGTGGCTGTCATCATGTCCATCCACGAACTCGAGCTCGCGCAGAAAAGTGCCGACAAGGTGATTTGCGTGAAGGACGGCCGGGTCTTCCGCGCCGGCGCACCCGAGGACATATTCACGCGCGAGACGATTGGCGAGCTCTACGGCCTTCAACATGGCACCTTCAACGAGCGCTTCGGCAGCGTGGAAATTGGGCGCCCACACGGCGATGCGCACACGTTCGTCATCGCCGGCGCAGGTACGGGATCAGCTGTGTTTCGCCAGCTAATCCGGCAGGGCAAGGCGTTCTACGCGGGCGTTCTGCACGAAGGGGACATCGACTGCGAGCTTGCGCGCGACCTGGCGACGGAATGCGTGGTCGAGCGCGCCTTCGAGCCGATCGGGGATAAAACCATAGCCCGCGCCAAAGAGCTCCTCGTCCACTGCGCGCGTCTTATCGTGTGCCCCGCCGCCTTCGGCACCATAAACGCCCGCAACGCAGAGCTCGTCGAGTTCGCACGATCGCATGGTATCGAGGTCATGCGAGCGTGCGAAGGCGCATCGGAGGATTCCAAATTGGAGTGGGAAGGATAAACTGGACTTTCTTTTAAGGATCCTCAGGCTACAGTTCCTACGCCGACGAGGTCTACAAGGCGCCGGAGAACCTCGTGAACAGGTATTTCCACGCCGACGAGCCCAACTAGGCCTAATCCAAGCGAGATTCCAGACTCGACAGACCATTGAGAGTTAGGTCGTTGGCGACCTCAGAGACACGCTCGATAGGAACCGAGCCGTCAGACAGTGCCCACGTGCGATAGATACCGATAATACCCGACAGCAAAAACGCCAGATAATAGTCGAACATCTCGTCCTTGAGACCTTGAGGCAGCAGATCGCGTTCGGCAATCTCGTGCTCGAGCGGCGCACGAAGACGAGCCATAAAATCATCGAGCGGAATGTTCTCGATCAGCTGACGATTGAGCACCAAGTTGTTGCACAGTGCCTCGTTAACGGTTTTAAAGAAGGTCGCCGCCGCGCCAAGAGCGCGCTCGTTGGTGTCGCCGTCCATTGAAGCAAGCGTTTTCTCGACCGAGTCGACAATCATCTCCACCACATCGACGGCAATGGCATCGAGCAGGCCGTCAACCGTGCCAAAATGCACGTAGAAGGTTTTGCGGTCGACATTGGCCTCGCGCGCGATGGCACTCACCGTAATGTCTGCCAGCGGCTTTTCCATGAGCAGGCGCTCGAAAGCGGAAAGGATGGCATTACGGCTGCGAACGATGCGGCGGTCAAGACGCGGTTTGCTGGTTGCCATGGGCGTGTCCCTTCGATATGCGAGCATTCATCAACAGATGAGAGATAATCTACGTAAGAGGATTATCCCCCATACAGCACAAAAATGCCCCGCATCATGAAGAACGCACGACTGTCCTACTGCGACTTAGGGTGCTTCTTCTTATTGAGTACCGACGGAGATACGCGAATACCATCGCCTGTCTGGCGCACATAGGCTTTATGAGCCGGCTTAGCGGTCCCAGAAGCCTTCTGAGCCTGCTTCTTGGGATCAACAGTAACAGCATTCGCGGGGTGCGGCTTAATGGGCGCAGAGGGCGTCTGAGGCGTGCGGCCGAGCTTGCGCATCACGCGATCCCAGCGCGCATGGATGCTCTCGTTGTGGGCGCTCTTAAGGCCCAGCAGGGGCGCAGCCAAAATGGTCGGCGCAATAAACGTAATGAGGCGCCACAGCAGATAGCCAGCGGTCGAAGCCGACCCAAAGAAATGACCCAAGAACAATGCAAAGCCGCCCTCAGCGCCACCAGTTCCACCGGGCAGGGGGACCGCAGAGCTCAGCAGCTGGACAAAGGCGCTCGCGGCCATGACCGAGAAAAAGTCGACCTCGTGGTGACCAAAGGCAAGCATCAGGAAATACGGCACGAGGTAGAAAAACGCGAGTTGCAGCATGGTGATGACCACCGTGAGCAGCATGGAAGAAAAATGTCCGGCTGAAAGCTTGAACTTCTCGGAGAAGGAGTAGATCTCGCCATCGACAAACGTGCGCCATCCCTCGATCTTAGTGGCCGAGACACCAATGCGCTCAAGCCAATTGATGATGCAATGGGCGACGCGCGTGACGGTCTTAGGCATGAGCGCGACGGCGAAGATGCCCAGCAAGATGCAGCAGTGCCCACCAAAGCTAAAGACACACAGCAGCGTCATGTCGCCATAGCGCTCGGCAAAAAACGGCATGCGAGCAAGCAGTAGGATAGCGCCCCAGGCAACGAGGCCAAACTGATACACGATAAAGCGCGTGAACTGCGTGGCGCCAGCCTCGCCGACATTTTGGCCCGCCTTGGTCAGGCGGTAGATCTGGGCGGGAGTCGAGCCCATCATCATGGGCGTCAGGTTGCCAAAGAAGATGCCGCTCGCCTCGACCGAAATCAGGTCGCGGATGCCGACGGGTGAATCGGGGTCGAGCCAGACGGCGATCGCATAGGCCACAATGCCAAAGAACAGATACATGAACATGCAAAGACACGCGACAACGAGCCATGGCGCCTGGACGCTCGACATTGCGGCCCAGAACTGCCCCATCTGCCCGGTTACCGCCAGATAGACGATATAACCTACCAGCACGACGCCGATAAAGATGGCGCCGCGGCGTGCGCTCTTATTGTCATCTCCGCCCGAGGCCTCAACCTCGACCTGGGGCTTAGACGTATGCTGAGAGGACTCCGTCATGAGACTCCTTCTAACAGTCAAAATATCTTGGATATTGTACCCGTAAGGGCCATAGGCAGAACGCAAAGCTCTGGTTCAAACGGGAATTGCAGACGGTTGTTTGAAAATAAAAAACCCGGCCTTCCATAGGAAGTCCGGGTATCAGATGCGTGGTAGCCCGTACCAGATTCGAACTGGTGATCTCCGCCTTGAGAGGGCGGCGTCC
>CALLRY010000393.1:0-14675 GCA_938014285.1 uncultured Collinsella sp.
GTCGATCTGCGCCAAGGATTCGGGCGGTCCGTACAACTACGACCTGGTGACGGCGCTGTCCAATATCGCGCGCGAGCTTGAGCTCGATTACGCTATCGACGTGTATCCGCATTACGGTTCGGACGTCGAAGCCACGCTCTCTGCCGGCTACGACATTCGCCATGGTCTGATCGGCCCCGGCGTGTATGCGAGCCACAACTACGAGCGTAGCCACATGGACGGCGTGCGCAACACCTTCGAGCTCGTCCGCGCCTACGTACAGCGCTAGCGATGCAGCGGCCTCGGCTGATACGGCAGTACCGACCGAGGCCGTCCTCTCTAAGTTGCGGTGAAATAGGGACTGTTTGGCGGTTTTAAACGCTTAAACAGTCCCTATTTCACCGCAATTTATGAAGGGGATGGGGCTACTTAAGTGCGCCGGTTACCGTGCCGCCGCCGAGGACGATGTCGCCGCGGTAGACTACAACGGCTTGGCCGGGGGCGATGGCTCGCTGCGGCTCGTCAAAAGTCAGCAGCATTTGTCCGTCGGCGCCACGTGTAAGGGTCGCTGCCTGGTCCTTTTGACGGTAGCGGTACTTGGCGCCCACGCGAATGCCGCCGTCATCGAGCTCTGCCTCCATGCGATCGGCAGGGGCGCTCCAGATCCAGTCATTGGCCGTGAGCGCCGCGGCGGTCAGGTCCTCGGCCTCGCCCAGATGCACGGTGCTGCTGTCGGCGTCGACGCCCGTTACGTGCACGGGATGCGCCATCGCGACGCCCAGGCCCTTGCGCTGACCGATGGTGTAGCGCAGCGCACCGTTGTGGCGCCCGACCACGCTGCCGTCGCGCCACACAATGTCGCCCGGTGCAGCGGGATGTCCGCAGCGGCGCTCGATATAGCCCGCGTAGTCACCGTCTGGAATAAAGCAGATGTCCTCGCTTTCGGCCTTCTTGGCGTTGGTAAAGCCCTGCTCGGCGGCAATGCGGCGCACGTCGCGCTCTTTGTCCAGCCCAGCCAGCGGAAAGATCGTGTGCGCCAGGCGTTCCTGCGTAAGCGAATACAAAAAGTAACTCTGGTCCTTTTTGGGGTCCTCGCCGCGGTACAGCTGCCAGGTTCCGTCGGACGCCTGGCTCGTTTTGGCGTAGTGGCCCGTGGCGATGTAGTCGCAGCCCATATCCAGCGCCGCATCCAGCAATGCGCCAAACTTAATGTGGCGGTTGCAGATGATGCATGGGTTGGGCGTCAGCCCCTCCTGATAGGCGGTCACGAAGCGCTCGATAACGTTGCGGTCGAAGGCCTGCTGCAGGTCGAGCACATGGTGGGGCATCCCCAGGCGCTCGGCGACAGCCTTTGCATCGGCGATGTCGCGGTCGACCTTACTCATGCCCGTGACGGGATCGGGCGCGGGGCAGGTGAGGCGCATGGTGGCGCCGACGCATTCGTAGCCCTGGCTTTTGAGCAGGTACGCGGTCACGCTGGAATCGACGCCGCCGCTCATGGCGACGAGCACGCGCTTGTTGTGCATGGGGAGGTTCTCCTTGGTGGCATGTGGCCAAAAAAGAAAAGCGGCGCGGGAGGCTGGTTCCGCGCCGCAGACATTGTAGCAAGTTCGGACGTCTCGTGGGACACCCTGATTGGATGGGCTCAGGCTGCCGGGAGAGAGGAGACCGGCTCGTCCGTGGGCTCAACCTATGGGCGACAGGCCCTTAGTCCTGGAACAGTGCCGTGGACAGGTAACGCTCGCCGGTGTCGCCAAGCAGGGCCACGATGGTCTCCCCCTCGTTCTCGGGGCGCTTGGCCAGCTGCAGTGCGGCCCACACGGCGGCACCGGACGAAATGCCCACGAGCACGCCCTCCTTGTGGCCCACGGCGCGGCCGGTGGCAAAGGCGTCGTCGTTCTCGACGGGGATGATCTCGTCGTAGACCTGGGTGTCGAGGACGTCGGGCACAAAGCCGGCACCGATGCCCTGGATCTTGTGCGGGCCGGCCTGGCCCTTGGAGAGCACCGGGGAGGTGGCGGGCTCGACGGCGACGACCTTAATCTCGGGGTTCTGCTCCTTGAGGAACTCGCCCACGCCGGTCACGGTACCACCGGTGCCAACGCCGGCGACGAAGATGTCGACCTTGCCGTCGGTGTCGTCCCAGATCTCGGGGCCGGTCGTGGCCTTGTGGATGGCGGGGTTGGCGGGGTTCACAAACTGGCCGGCGATGATACTGTTGGGAGTCTCCTTCTGCAGCTCCTCGGCCTTGGCGATAGCGCCCTTCATGCCCTTGGAACCGTCGGTGAGCACGAGCTGCGCACCGTATGCCTGCATCAGCTTGCGGCGCTCGACGGACATGGTCTCGGGCATGGTGATGATCACCTTGTAGCCGCGGGCGGCCGCCACGGAGGCGATACCGACGCCGGTGTTGCCGCTCGTGGGCTCGATGATGGTGTAGTCGCCGCCGCGCACGAGCTTGCCTGCCTTCTCGGCCTCGTCAATCATGTTCTTGGCGACGCGGTCTTTAACGGAGCCGGCGGGGTTGAAGTATTCCAGTTTGACGAGCACGCGAGCCTTGAGGTCCTCGTCGGCCTCAAAGTGAGTGAGCTCCAGAAGCGGGGTGTGGCCGATAAGCTGATCGATGGACGTGTAAACCTTGCTCATGGTGAACCTCCAAAGTGTTCAAGTTGCTGGTTGCCGTGTGGTTTTACGGCGTGTCTAGCAGATAAACCCATAAACCTTATAGGTTGTTCGTTTAGCTGTTGGCAAGCATAGTAGACACTAAAGCCTAGTAATGCAATAGGAAATAGAAGATTATTACGAGTCGATTAACCATCTTGACCGGAACGGGTATTTCCAAAGCTAATTTTTCGGCTAGAATTTCAACGGACTAAAAGACCGAAAGGCAGCACTATATATGTTGGTTTCTACTAAGGGCAGGTACGCCCTGCGCGTTATGGTTGACCTGGCCGAGCACCAGGCGGCCGGTCGCATCCCGCTCAAAGAGATTGCGGCGCGACAGGGGATTTCCGAGAAATATCTCGAGAACATCTTGGCTACGCTCGTGCGCGCCAACATGCTCTCGGGCATGCGTGGCAAGGGCGGCGGCTACGTGCTCACGCGCCCGCCCGAGCAGTACACGGTGGGCGAGATCCTGCGCTTGACCGAGGGCAGCCTGGCGCCGGTCGCCTGCCTGGATGGCGACTGCAAGGGTTGCTCGCGATCTGATGAGTGTCCCACGCTCGACGTGTGGAAGAACCTGGACAAGCTCATCAACGATTACCTCGACGGCGTGACGCTCGATCAACTTGTCGCTCCCAACCATGGCTACGACTACGTCATCAAGCCCACCTGCCATTTGGGGACGGGGTGGAAATGGTAGATTTTCTTGCCCTCTGAGACTTGGCAAATAAGAAGGCCGCCCATTTTTGCGATGGGCGGCCTTTGATTTGGTCCGATGCGTTTGCGTGTCGGGGGCGTTCTACTCTTCGGCAATGCTATCGAGGATGCTGCGCATGATGGACACTAGGATGCTGCCCATAAAGGCCGAGCCAAAGCCGGCGATGGAGATGCCGACGCCCAACAGGTTGACCGACAGGTAGCTGGCGAGCTCCAGCATAAAGCTGTTGAGCACGAGCTGGAAAATGCCGAGCGTAATGATCGTGAGCGGCAGCGAGATGACCGTGAGGAACGGTTTGACGAACGAATCGACGATGTTGAGGAACAGCCCCACAAAGGCAAAGCAGACCCAGGCCTCGGCAAGGCCGAAAGGTTGGATGCCGGGGACGAGGAACGTGGCGATTGCGATGGCGATCGAGGTGAAGAGCCAGTTAAGCATAAAGCGCATGGCGTGAATCCTTTCTTGCGCCGGGGTTGCTGGCGTCGCGTCGGCGACTTGGATGGTTACGCGGACGCGCCGCGGTGTTTGGGCGCCCATTGTCTCAAATATTCGTGGAGCTTACGTGCGCATTCGGTTTCTAAACGGCGTTCGTCCTGAAAAACGTGCCGCTGACAGAGAGTCTTGTCACTTTAGTTTGGTGGTGTGCTACACTGCTACGGGCAAATGGCCCATGCATTGTTTTATTGCATATTACGGGCGAACGATGCCCGATGTCAGTATCAACTTCGATGCCTTTTGGCGGGTTTGACGGTGATCGATGAATATCGAGAACATGTTTGACAAGCCTGATGTCAAGCAGCTGGTCCACGCATTTAGTCTTTTGGACGACGAGAACGATATCCAAGCGTTTTTGACCGATATCTGCACGCCGCGCGAGATTTGCGATCTTTCTCAGCGCCTGCAGGTTGCGCGCTATCTGGACGAGGGCGAGCCCTATGTTGAGGTTCAGGCCCGCACCGGCGCTTCGTCCACCACGGTGAGCCGCGTGTCCAAGGCGCTTAATGGCGAGTACGGTGGCTATCGCAAGATCCTCATCAAGCTGGAGGATGGCGAGTAGGCCAGCGGTAAAAAAAATTGCGCAGAACCGTCCCTTCGGGGGCGGTTTTTTGATTCCTCGGGGACGGAGGAAAACGTATCACCGGGTTAGACTGACCCCTTGTTGATCCGTTTTCCTCCGTCCCCAAGGGATCAAATCTGTTGGCGTGGGGCAAATCTGTCCGCGTGGGCGGGTAGGATGGATGCATTGATTATTGCGAACGGTTTGAGTGGAGGACCATGCCTGTTCGAATCTATACCACCAATACCGGTACGGACTTGAGCGATGCCGAGACGGCGTTGCTCGCCGACCTGGTTGCCCGCCACGGGCGTGCTGTATTGCTGGCGCCCTCGTTTGCCGAGCTCGACGTGTGCCGTCACGATGCTGCGGTTGCTGGCGCCTCGCTGGGCGTTGACTACAAAACCCCAACGTCGTGGCTTCGTTCGCTGTGGGAGCTTATGGGCGATGGGCGCGGCTTCGTCGACAACATGCAGCGCCAGATGCTGTTCTCGGACATGATCGCCCGTCGCGACGATGCCGACCTGCAGCCGCTTTCGCGCAGTCAGGGCACGGTGCGCATGCTCGCGCGCATGGCCCGCGATGTGCTGCCGGGCGTAGCGGGGACGGGTGCCGAGCGCTGCTGCGGTGCCGCCGCTCAGCCCGAGCCCAAAAGCGCCGCCGAGGCTCGCGTGTTCGAGCTGTTGAGTGCCTATGCGAGTGGCTTGGACCGTCGAGACATGGTCGAGCCCTGCGAGGCGGCTGACCTTATGGCCGACGCTTTGGCCGACAACCTACCGGTGTGCGCCCGCGCGGTATGCGTGCGCGGCGTCACGTCGTTTACGCACGGCCTGCTCGAGTTGCTGTCGGCCGTGGCAAACAACGGGGGAGAGGTCGTTGTGCTGCTTGCCCGCGAGCAGGCGGCAATGCGCGAGGACCTGGCTGCCGCCTTTGATGCCCGCGGTGTGCTGTTTGAGGTCGCGCCGCTGGGGGAGGACGCCGGCGCGTCCGAGACCGCTTCTGCGCCTGCTGCTCAGCCCGCCTTTGTAGAGGTTGCCGGCCCTCACGCCCGCGCCCACGCCTATGTGGATGCAATCGATGAGCTGGTAAAAACGTGTGAGGACGCCGCGGTCGACGGCGGTGTCACGGCGTCCGCGGACCCCGTGCGCGTGCTCGTGGTGTCTGCCCGGGCACCCCAGCTGTTCGGTGAACTCGCTGCCCGTTTGGCGGCGCGTCACATTGCTGCTGAGACAACCGAGTTCACGGCGTTTTCCCAATCCATCGCGGGCAGGCAGTTCACGGCGCTGGCCGATCTAATCGAGCGCATGAAGGCCGCCGACGAGGGCACCGCCTCCAAGACCGAGTGGTGGCCCGCGCCGGAGCTTGCCGACTGGATTTATAGTCCGCTTTCGGGTGCCGATGCCGCCAGTGCGCGCACCTTCGACAAGAACATGCGCCTGTCGCGCGGCAAGACCACTGCGGGCGTCAAGAGCTTGCTGCAGAGCGTGCAGGGCCAGGTGAGGGGTGCCCGCAAGGCTGCCAGTGATGAGAACTGGTTTAAGAACGTGCCGTGCGTGGTCTCGGACGTGTTCCAAGCGCTGTGGCGCGACAAACCCGTGACGGCACTCAAGGCCATGCTCGCCGTCGCCGAGGCGTTGCCCGATCGCGCCCTTGGAGGCTTTGACGGTCAGGCTCGTCGCCAGGCGGAGACCGCCCTACTGCGACATGCCATCGACATCCTTATGAACGACGCCCGCGCGCTCGACGTGTCGCAGGCCGCGACCGTGCCCGTGCTCGACGGCGTTCGTACCAAGGTGGACAAGCGCAGCACCGCATACGATTACGAGACCTACGAGGTCGACCGCGCGCCGCGCGCCCAGGTGCGCTTTGCGTCGCTTGCCGATGCGGCAGCCCTGCGCCCCGCCAGCTACGATGCCGTGCTGTTTACCGACGTCGACCTGGACAGTTATCCGCTTTCGCACGAGGAGGGCCCGCTGGCCACGCTGACGGCGGAGTTAGATCGCAGCGGTGTGACGCTTGAGCCTGCCGCCTTGTTGCGCGTGCGCTTTGGCCGCGTGATGCAGGCGGCGCGCGGCCCCGTTGTGCTCGCCCGCGTGACCCACGATCGCCAGGCGCGCGAGTGCTACCCGGCTGCCGTGTGGACCGAGCTGCGGGCGCACGCCGAGGCTGCCGGCGCCGCCAAGGTTGCATGCGTGGGCGAGGGCGGTATCGTCGCCGATTTTGATCCAGCGGCCGGCGAGGGCATCGAGTACAAACGCGTCGTGTGCGAGGCTCCTCAGCATTTGAGTGAGGCGGCTGTGCCGTACCTGGTCCTGCGTCGCCGCGATGGCGAGGGCGAGAACGCGCCGCTCGTGCCGCGTCTGACGTCCGCCTCGCAGATTGAGGCGTACTCGACGTGCCCGCTGTGCTGGTTTGTGTCGTATCGCGTGAAGCCCCAGTCCATCGACGCGGGCTTTGGCAACATGGAGAAGGGTAACTTTGTCCACGACGTGCTGGAGCACCTGCATGCTCGTCTGCCCCAGGAGGGCATGGAGCGTGTGACGCCCGAGAACCTGCCACGTGCTCAGGAGCTGCTGAGCGAGGTCTTTGACGAGACGTTGGCCGAGCACGCCGGCAAGCGAGGCACGGAGGGCCCGCTGGTGCCGCTCTCTGCGGTGGAGGAGCGCCAGGTGGCCGAGATTCTGCCGCAGCTGGAGGGCGTGCTTGCCTACGAGTCCGAGGCACTTGCCCCCTTTGCCCCGCGCTACCTGGAGTTTGCCTTCAACGAGCTCAAGGTCGAGTATGCTGGTTGGCCGCTTGGCGGACGCATCGACCGCGTGGACGTGGACGCCGAGGATCGTGCCGTGGTGATCGACTACAAGCATCGCACGGGCGTTGAGGAGTTTAAGCTCGCCGACCCCACGGTGCGCGACGAGGAATCGGGCACGGCGCCCATCGACGACCCGCGCTGGTTGCCGCCACATACCCAAACGCTCATCTACGCCCAGGCCATGCGCCGGGCGCTGGATCTGGACACCCGCGCGGCACTCTACTTTTCGACCAAGGGCGGCAAGCCGGCGTTGCGCGGTGCCGCGAGCGCCGAGCTGCTCGAGGAGGAGCGCGGCGACGGTCGCATCCCGGGCCTTAAGAAAGGTTTCCCCGGCGAGGGTGGCAGCATGGACTTCGACGCCCTGCTCGATCGCGTGGAGGCCGGCATCGCCGAGCGCCTGCGCGAGCTCGAGGCGGGCAACGTTGCCGCCGTCGACCCGGCGTCGGCTCAGGCCGCGCATGCGCGCTGCTCGTATAACCACGAAGGAACGTTTGTAAGGAGGGACGTGTAGACCATGGATCTTTCGACTTTGATGCCGCAACAGCTGCGGATCGTCAAAACGCTCGACCGTCCGCTGTTTGTCTCGGCGGGCGCCGGTTCGGGCAAGACCTTTACCCTCACGCGCCGCATCGTCTACGCGCTCTCGCCCGAATCCGGTCCGTTCGTTGAGCATCTGGACCAGGTGCTCGCCATTACCTTTACCAAAGATGCCGCGGCCGAGATCCGCGACCGCGTGCGCCGTGCGCTTATCGACGAGGGCATGGACGAGGAAGCGCTGACCGTCGACGACGCGTGGATCTCGACCATTCACGGCATGTGCTCGCGTATCCTGCGCGCGCACGCGCTGGAGCTGGGCATCGACCCCGAGTTCACGGTGCTCACCGATACCGACGAGCTCATGGATCAGGCTGTTGAGCATGTGCTGGCCCGCGCGACGGCACCCGATGCCGCCCCCGAGCTCGCGGCATCGCTCAAGGCCCTCTACGCCTGGTATCCCATGGCGGGCGAGGGCGGCCCCTTTGGCGCCGGCACGACCATCAAGGGTCTGGTGCGCGACCTGCTGGAGCTGTCGAGCCAGCTGCCGGGCGGTATGGACGACGTGCGCGTGGCGCGCGGCCAGGCCGATACCTCGGCCCTTGCCGATGCCTATCGTGCGGCGCTGGGCGCAAGCAAGGCCGCGACCGAGAAGGCGCAGGCGGCGCTCGATGCCATCGACGCGTTCGAGGCGAGCGGCAAGACCATGGCCGATGCGGCGCGACTCATGATGTCGTGCACCATGCCGCGCGCGAGCAAGGCATTCCTTAAGGAGCAGGTCGAGCTGCTCAAGGCCGAGGCCGCCGATGCGTTTATCAATATCGTGCTTGCCTGCGGTGGCCCGGCGCTCGATGCGCTGGTGGGCCTGGCCCGTTCCGTGGAGGCCGAGTATCGCGCGCTGAAGGCTGCCCAGTCCGCCCTCGATAATAACGACCTGCTGCGTATGGCCTACGAGGCCCTGCGCGATTACCCCGCCATCCGTGCTGCGTACGAGGGCCGCTTTAAGATGGTCATGATCGACGAGTTCCAGGATACCGACCAGATGCAGGTCGATCTGATCCGTTACCTGACGGGGGCGGGGGAGCGCGCGCTGTGCACCGTGGGCGATGCGCAGCAGTCCATCTATCGCTTCCGCGGCGCCGAGGTCGAGGTGTTCCGTCGCCAGGAGCGCAAGGTGGGCTCGTCTGCCGCGCCCGAGGCGACCGCCGTGGCCGACGCCCCCGCCGGCGAGCTCGTCAAGCTCGTGCGCAATTTCCGCAGCCATGACGAGGTGCTGCGTTACGTGGCACGCGTCTTCGATGGCGATGACGGCGGCCTGATGCAGGGCTTTTTGGATCTTGAGGCGAGCGACGGCCGCAAGGACACGCTGGTGGCAGACGCCTCGCGTCGCCAGGCGCTCTTTGTTGCCGGCGGCAGTACGCAGGAGCGCACGCAGGCCAAGGCCCGTGCGATCGCCGAGCGA
This sequence comes from uncultured Collinsella sp., assembly GCA_938014285.1. Lineage (GTDB taxonomy): Bacteria > Actinomycetota > Coriobacteriia > Coriobacteriales > Coriobacteriaceae > Collinsella. The sequence goes on from CALLRY010000393.1 coordinate 9,221, forward strand.
TTCCGCGCGCTTGCCGATGCCGGCCAGCCCCAGGGCGGCATGGTGCTGCTGCTGGGCCGCATGACCAACGCCGACGTCTACGCACAGGCCTTCCGCGACCAGGGGCTCGACTGCGTCATCGCGGGCGGCTCGGTTTTTGCCCAAGCAGCCGAGGTGCAGACGGTGCGCGCCCTGGTTTGTGCGCTCGCCAATCCGGCCGATACGGCGCAGGGCCTTATGCCGCTGCTCGCCTCGCCGATGTTTGCGCTCGGCGCCCAGGAGTTCCTGGCGCTGGCGACCAAGCTCGATAGCGAGACGGGGGAGACCTCGCGCCGGAATATCGACGCGGGCATCATGAGTGATTTCGACGTGCCGGGTTTGCAAGACTTGCCGCTCGTGACGCGCGCCCGCGAGGTGCTGCGGTATGCGCTTCGTCGCGTGGGCCGTGATTCGTTCGCCGCCATCGCGCGCGACGTGGTCAACGCCTCCGGCTGGTTTGTGCGTCTGGCACAGCGTGGTCCCGAGGGCAAGGCCATTGCCGCCAACGTGCTCAAGGCGCTCGACGCCGTGGCCGAGGCGGAGGCCGATTTCGGCAACTCGCCGCGTTCCATCGCGCTGGCCTTCGACCGCTTCTTGGCGGGCAAGGAAGCTCCGGGTGCCCTCAACGAGGAGGGCGACGGGGCGGTGCGCATCATGACGGTGCACGCCTCCAAGGGTCTGGAATATCCGGTCGTGGCGGTCGCCGAGTGCTTTGGCGTGCGTAAGTCCTCGAGTGCGGCACAGATGGGTCGCGTCGAGGGCGGAGCGCAGGTCGTGGCATTGCCGGCACGCTTCGACGGCGTTAAGCTCGCCGATGGTACCTTTGTGAAGGGCGACGACGTCAAAAAGCAGTTTGAGCATGCGTTTAAGGGTAAGGGCGCATCGCTATGGTTGCCGCCGGAGCTCATGGAGGACGTCTGTGCGACGGGTTCTCCCGCCGAGGCATTTGCTCACCTGCGCAACGATGACCTGCGGCTTTCGCTCGAGGAGCGGGCCCGCTTGCTCTATGTTGCCATGACGCGTGCGCGCGAGCTGGTGATCTTGGCGATGGATGCCGGCGTGAGCCGTGGCAAGCTGTGTGCGCCGGCCTTCGACGTCGAGACCGATCTGACCTACGACGTGCTGCGCCGTATTCTGCCGACCGACGCTCTGGACATGCCGCAGCTCGATGCCGACCGCCTGGTGTTCGACAACTCCCAGCTGGGCGACTACGAGCTCATTTCGCTTTCGGATTTTACCTTTGGCGAGCAGGCGTTTGAGGCTAACGCTTCGCTGGATGCCGAGGGCAGGCTCGTTCGTGGCGATGCGGGGGCGGAGGGTGCCGGTGCAGATGCCCGCGCCGCCGTCCCCGGTCCTGCCGACCCCAAGCCCGATTCGTTTGAGCTTGTGTATCCCCAGGCAGTGGGCGTGCGCATGGGCATCTGTCCGTATCCGATGCGTGACTCGTACAGCTATTCGTCGATTGCCGCGGCGCTGCATGCCGAGGCCGAGGACCGTGCCGCCGAGACGCGCGTGCCCATGGACGAGGCTGGCGATGATGCGGAGTCGGATGGCTCGGAGATGACGGATGCGGACGTGGCTGCTGTCGAGCCCGCCGGCAATCCCATGGCGCTGGGCTCGGCTTTCCACGCCGCCTGCCAGTGGCTCATCGAGATGGGTGCCGATGCGCTGCCCGCTGCGCGCGCCGATGCGCTGGCGCGTCTGTGGCGCCTGACGCCGGAGCAGCGCCAGCGCTTCGATGTCGCTCTGGATCGCTGGCTCAAGTCGGCGGTCCGTGCCGAGCTGCTTGCCTGGCCGTGCGTTCGTGCCGAGGTACCGTTCTTCTCGCTGGGCTGCGAGGACAAGGACATTGCCCGCTACGGTGCATATGCCGAGGGCGCCATCGATGCACTGGCCACCGACCCGGCCGATCCGTCGCGCGCACTGGTCATCGACTACAAGACGGGTGGCACGCCGGATGAGACGCCGGACCAGCTGCTCGAGAAGCACGCCCTGCAGGCGCGCGTCTACGCCGATGCGTTGAGACGGTGACGGTCAAGTTCGTTCGCGTGGAGCAGGCGAATCCGGCCATCTTCGTCGAACCCGCCGAACCCCAAGTAGTCACCTACAATCTCTAGCCCTCAGATAACTTGCGGTGGAATAGTTCCTGTATTGCGGCCCAGGTGGCCCAAGCGGGAACTATTCCACCGCAACTGCAAGAGGAGCCGTGTTGGTTTGGCTAGGTTCGGGTGCCGTCCGCGCCGTGCGGTAAAATCGTTCAGTCAGAACACGAACCCGCATCGGAGCTCATCACATGGCATTCGTCCATCTGCACAATCACACTGTTTTTTCCATGCTCGACGGCGCAACCCGTATCCAGGATATGGTCAACCGTGCCGTTGAGCTTGGCATGCCCGCCGTGGCCATTACCGACCACGGCTACATGTATGGCGTGCCCGACCTGGCGCTGGCCTGCGACGCCGTTAACCACAACACGCCCGAGTACAAAACCTGGAGTCACGACAGGGCCTTCTTGGAAAAGGACCGCCGCGACGAGCTGGTGGAGCCCGATCCCGAGGAAAGCCCGCGCGAGCATGCCCAGTATGTGAAGGACATGGCCATGTGGGACGAGAAGGGCAACATCGACGAGCTCAAGCCGCCCCTGGTCATCAAACCCATCTTTGGCTGCGAGGTCTACTTTACGCCGGACGAGACGCTCGCCCGCGACCATAAGCCCGAGCTCTACCACATGATTCTTCTGGCCAAGGACCAGGAGGGCTACGTCAACCTGATGCAGACGGTCTCCGAGGCCGCTGTGCAGGGCTTTTACTACAAGCCGCGCGTGACGCTCGACAACCTGCGTCGCCATGCCAAGGGCATGATCTGCACGAGCGCCTGCATCGCGGGCATCATTCCCAAATACATCGACCGCGGTGACATGGAGGGCGCCATCAAGTGGGCCGAGACCTTCCGCGACACCTTCGACCCTGGCGACTTTTACATCGAGATCCAGGAACACGGCATTACCACCGACAACGGCCTGACTGACGAGCAGATGGACCGCACGCTCATCGATATTGCCAAACAGGTGGGTGTCAAGGTCATCGCCACCAACGACTTCCACTACCTGCGCCGCGAGGACGCGCCCGTACAGGACGTCATCATGTGCATCGGCATGAACGCCAAGGTCGACGACCCCAACCGCATGCGCATGACCGGCTCGGAGTTTTACATGAAGACCGAGGAGGAGATGCGGGCGATGTTCCCGTATTGCCCCGAGGCCTGCGACAACACGCTCGAGATCGCCGACAAGTGCTACGTGGAGCTGGACTGGGATTCCATCATCCTGCCGCGCTTCCCGCTGCTCGACCCCGGCGAGACGCACGAGAGCCAGTTCCGCCGCGAGTGCGAGAAGGGCCTGCGCCAACACTATGGCGATGACTGGGCCACACGCGAAATCGGTGGCGTCAACATCAAAGAGCGCTTTGAGTACGAATACAAGGTCATCTGCGACAAGGGCTTTGCCGCCTACTTCCTCATCGTTGCCGAGTACGTGCAATGGGCCAAAGACAACGGCATCGGCGTCGGCCCCGGCCGTGGCTCGGCCGCCGGCGCTATCGTCGCCTACGCCATGAACATCACCGCGTTCGACCCGCTCGAGAACGGCCTGATGTTCGAGAGGTTCCTGTCCCCGCAGCGTACCGAGATGCCCGATATCGATATGGACTTCGACGATGAGCGGCGCCTCGAGGTCGTGGAGCACGTTCGCCAGCTCTACGGCCCCGAGAAGGTCACCCACGTCATCACCTACTCGACCATCAAGGCCAAGCAGGCCATCAACGACGCCGCGCGCGTTCTGGACTACCCGGTCTACATGGGCCAGCGCCTGTCCAAGATGGTCTCGAGCGATCCCAAGGTCAAGCTCAAGCAAGTACTCGAAAAACAACCCGGCAAAGAGGATCTGTTTAACCCCGACTTTGCCGAGGCCTATAAAAAGGACGACGACGCCCGCCGCATCATCGACACGGCGCTCTCGATTGAGGGCCTCACCCGTGGCGAGGGCGTGCACGCGTGCGCCGTTCTGATCTGCCGCGACCCCGTCAACGAGCATGTGCCCACCAAGCTCGACACCAAGGGCGGCGTCGAGATTACCCAGTACGAGGGCCATACCGTTGCCGACATGGGCCTGCTCAAGATGGACTTCTTGGGCCTGCGCACGCTGACGGTTATCTCCAAGGCCAAGGCAAACATCAAAAAGAACTTCGGCATCGACATCAAAGAGGAAGAGATCCCCTTTGACGATCCCGAGATCTTTAAGCTCATGGGTTCCGGCCACACCGCCGGCGTCTTCCAGGTCGAGTCCGCCGGCATGACGGCTACGATCAAGAACATGAAGCCCACCGAGTACAAGCACGTCGTGGCATTGATCGCCCTGTACCGCCCGGGCCCACTGGGCGCCGGCATGGTCTCGTCCTACATCAACCGTATGAACGGCAAGGAGCCGGCGGTCTCCTATGACGACCGTCTGGACGACATCCTGGGCGAAACCTACGGCACCATGGTCTACCAGGAGCAGGTTATGCTCATCTCCGTCGAGATGTGCGGCTTCTCCAAGGGCGAATCGGACTCGCGTATCCGTAAGCCCGTGGCTAAGAAGAAGATCAAGCTGCTCACGTCGACGGTGCTCCACTGGGAGGATGGCTCGGACGAGACCACCTACGACCACTGGATGAACGGCGCTATCAAGAACAACTACACGCGCGAGGTCGCCCAGAAGATTTGGGACGATGTTCTCGAGTTCGCGTCCTACGCCTTTAACAAGTCGCACTCCGCCGGCTACGCCATCTTGGTTATGCAGACAGCGTGGCTCAAGGCGCACTATCCGCACGAGTACATGGCGGCCGTTCTGACGTCCTACACGGGCAAGACCGACAAGATCGTTCACTACGTCTCGGCGTGCCGCCACGACGGCATCCCCGTGCTGTCGCCAGATGTCAACGAGTCCGGTACCGAGTTCACGGCCACCAAGGAGGGCGTGCGCTTTGGTCTGGCCGGCATCCGCGGCGTGGGCACCGGCGTGGCGCAGGCGATTATCGCCGAGCGCGAGGCGGGCGGCCCGTTTAAGACGCTGCACGACTTTGTCGAGCGCGTGGACTCGAGCCAGGCCAACCGTCGCGTGATCGAATCGCTCATCAAGGCAGGCGCCTTCGACTCCACGGGTTATCCGCGCCGCCAGATGATGCACTTTGTGGATAAGAACAACCCCGAGAACATCATCGATGCCGCTGTGAAGCGCCAGAAGGATCGTGCGAGCGGCCAGACGTCGTTCTTCGATATGTTCGGCGATGTTGAGGGCTCGGGCTTTGAGGTGAGCGTGCCCGATCCGGATGGCCAGGAGTGGGACCGCCACCTTAAGCTGAGCCAGGAGAAGGAGGTTCTGGGCATCTATGTCTCGGAC
>CALLRY010000394.1:0-1814 GCA_938014285.1 uncultured Collinsella sp.
CGTCATCAATGAACAGGAGACGCGACGTATCGAGCCGACTTGACGCCTGAGCATAAAGGGTCGCGGCAATCTCAGACGGAGAACCAAGATAGACATCGCAACCACGCAACTCCTCGAGCGCAAACTCACAAGCAGCGCGAATAATATTATGCGGACCGCGAGCACAGACATAACGTCCATCCTCATCCTTGACGGCCTGGGGCCAGCTGGACTGATCGGCACGCTCGCTGAGGCGGTCGGCCGCAACGCTCACCTTAAAGGCCGAGCCAAGATCGACACCGGACGTGACCACACGGGCCTCGTCGGTGTTCTGCTTGATCGAAAACAATGCCATGCCACGACCGTGAACGCCCCAACGGTCCATCTTCATGCTCTCGAGCTTGGAGGTAACGCGGGCATCGAAGATTCGCTCTTGCATATCCTGCGGAACGCCCGAACCGTTATCCAGAAAGACAAGCGTGCGGACGCCATCTTCCTTGGTCGTAGCGAGATAGACTTTGTCGGCGCCAGCATCGCGAGCATTACGGAGCATTTCAATGACGATATCCTCGACATGCTGAATGTCGTGCTTTGCCTGGCGCCTCTCGGCCTCCGAAACGCGGAGGCGGACATAACCCTCGCCAAGGTTCTCCTCGACGCGAAGGTTGCCCTCCCCCGACATCGACGCGATAAATGAGATGAGCTCGTTCGCGTCGCTCATGTTATTTAGCGATATCGACAGCGCGGCTCTCGCGAATCACGACGACGCGCACCTGACCGGGATACTCCATCTCTTCCTCGATCTGATGGGCGATATCGTGAGCCAGGACCGTGGACTGGGCATCGGAGATCTTGTCCGGCTGAACCATGACGTGGACCTCGCGACCAGCCTGCATGGCATAGGTACGCTCGACGCCATCATGGGAGTTGGCGATCTCCTCGAGCTTCTCAAGACGCTTGATGTAGTTCTCGGCAGACTCGCGACGGGCACCGGGGCGAGAGGCAGAGACAGCATCGGCGGCCTGTACCAGGACATCGAGCACCGTATTGGGGTCGACGTCGGCATGGTGAGCCTCGATAGCGTGGACGATAACGGGCTTCTCGCCATAACGGCGGGCAAGCTCGGCGCCGATGACGGCATGCGGGCCCTCGACGTCATGGTCGATTGCCTTGCCCAGGTCGTGCAGCAGGCCGGCGCGCTTGGCGGTCACAACGTCCAGGCCAAGCTCGGAAGCCATCACGCCGCACAGGTCAGAGACTTCGAGGGAGTGCTGAAGCACGTTCTGACCAAACGAGGTACGGTAGCGCAGGGCACCAAGGGTCTTGACGATCTCGGGATGCAGGTCGTGGATGCCGGTATCGAAGGCAGCCTGCTCGCCAGCCTCGCGCACGCGCTGCTGAACCAGGTCGGCAGCCTTGTGATACATCTCCTCGATGCGGGCGGGGTGAATGCGGCCGTCGGCGATGAGGTTCTCGAGGGCAACACGGGCGGTCTCACGACGGACCGGGTCGAAGCTCGAAAGAACGACAGTCTCGGGCGTGTCGTCGATCACGAGGTTGACGCCGGAAACCTGCTCGAAGGTCCGGATGTTGCGACCCTCGCGACCGATGATACGGCCCTTGAGGTCATCAGAGGGAATGTGCACGGAGGTAACGGTGACCTCGGCTGTGTGGTCGGCAGCGCAGCGCTGAATCGCCAGGGACAGAATCTCCTGGGCGGTCTTGTGGCACTCGGCGCGAACCTGCTGCTCGGACTCGCGAATGATCGTGGCAGCCTCGTGGGTGACCTCGCCGCGAACCTTATCGAGGAGCTCCTTGTGGGCGTCCTCGCGGGT
>CALLRY010000395.1:0-6141 GCA_938014285.1 uncultured Collinsella sp.
TTGGGTCATAGTGTCTGTCGTTGTCAAAACATCGGCGTTACCTTGGTCTAGATGTAGTCATTGGGGACGTTCTTAAACGACTAGTCGTTGGGGACGTTCTTAAACGACTAGTCATTCAAGAACGTCCCCAATGACTACTCAATGGCTATTGCGCGCATGGCTCGCATGACAGCCGTCTCTTTTATGTTTCCTTTAGCTGTCGCTGTTTAGGATGGGGGTTAGTCGATAGGAAGGGAGCACCGGGATGGACGATGCGAGCGAGCGCGCGATTGAAGAGGACATGCTCGATCAGTTCAACTACTTTGATGATGAGGACGAGGAGCTGATCGACCGTCGCGAGCCAGCGCCGCTTGATTCCTTTGATCTGGTCGATGAAGAGGCTGATGTGGTTGAGGGCGAATCAGCGGAGCCTCCACAGCCTTCGCGCCTTAACTCGCTGCTTTCGAGAGCCCCCATGCACCACGGTGTTCGTGCCGGCGCGCTCCATATGAAAACTGACTGGCACCAGATCGTGACGGCAGGCGATGAGCTTGCCGTCGATGCGCCGCTCACTGATAAATCATCCATCATCTGCCGCACCGGCATGCTTATGCTCGCGAGTGGAACGGGTGCCTGGCGCGTGCGCGATACCATGAATCGTGTTGCTGACGTGCTCGGCGTTACAATTCACGTCGACCTGAGTCTCCTATCGTTTGAGTGCACCTGCATCGAAGATGGCCACTGCTTTAACGAGGTCGTCAGCTTGCCCACAACGGGCGTCAATACCCATCGCATTTGGATGATGGAGAGTTTCCTCAAGGAAATCGAGACCTATGGTCGTCGCTTCACGGTGCACGAGTATCACGAGATGCTCAAGACCGTTGAGAGTTCAAAACCTGATTACGCGCCTTGGCAACAGGGCCTTGCGGCGGCCTGCGCCTGTGGCGCCTTCGTCTTTTTGCTCGGCGGCGGCCCTATCGAGATGGCATGCGCGTTCGTAGGCGCGGGTGTCGGCAACTTTGCCCGCTCCCATATTCTCAAGCAGGGCCTTGGTCAGTTCAGCGCGCTGACGACCGGTGTTGCGCTCGCTTGCGTTTCGTATCTGCTGGCATTGCTCGGCCTTGGCCAGGTCATACCGGGGGCAATGTCGCACCAAGAAGGCTATATCGGCGCCATGCTCTTTGTGATTCCCGGCTTTCCGCTCATTACGGCAGGCCTCGACATCGCCAAGCTTGACATGCGAAGCGGTATCGAGCGCCTTTCATATGCCGTATCGATTATTGTGATGGCGACCCTCGTAGGTTGGATGGTTGCCGAGTGTGTTGGCCTGGCGCCGGACGACTTTGCCCCGCTCGGCCTTTCGCCGCTTGCTCTTACGCTCCTGCGCGTGGTGATGAGCTTCGTTGGCGTATTCGGCTTCTCGGTGATGTTCAACAGCCCGGTAAAGATGGCCGCGGCAGCTGGGCTGATCGGCGCCGTGTCCAATACCCTGCGTCTGACCCTTGTCGATGCGCCGACGATGATTCCCTTCCTGGGCCTCAGCACGGGAATGCCTCCCGAGGCAGCAGCGTTTATCGGCGCGCTGGTATCGGGTCTGCTGGCAAGCTTGGCCGAAGTCAAGCTCACCTACCCGCGCATCGCTCTCACGGTGCCTTCGATTGTCATTATGGTGCCCGGCCTGTATCTCTATCGCTCTATGTATTACATGTGCACCTTCGACACAGTCAATATGCTCGGCTGGTTTGTGCGCGCAGTGCTCATCGTAGCGTTTCTGCCCGTTGGGCTGGGTGTGGCGCGTACGCTCACCGACCCTCGCTGGCGCCACACCAGCTAATTGGTGCAAGGGGGACAGGTTACTTTGCACCAAATGAGTTGCGGTGAAATAGGGACTGAATTGCTGCTTAAAGGGTCAAAACAGTCCGTATTCCACCGCAACTTAGGGGGTCGGGGGATTATTGGTGCCCTGCATCTTCATAAACTCAACGCTTACGAAGCGCGGGGTTTTCGTGCTAGGCTGGTTCCACCACATAAGTAGTCGCAGACGCGCGCACCACGGGCGGGCGAGATGAAGTTCCAACAGCTCCATCTTGCCCGCCCGTTTTTGTTGCGTGGCGCCGCGGCACAACACAGAGAGGAATCTGCCCTTTATGCCTATCAACAAACGAGAGAGCCTGCTGTTCACCTTTATCATGTGCTTTTGCATGGTGCTCTGGATGAGCATCTACAACGTTGCCCTGCAGCACGGGGCCATCAACGGCGAGGTCGTTGCCGCTGCGTGGCTCGGCTTCCCCGTTGCCTATATCTTTGCCGTGTGCTGCGACCGGTTCGTCGCCAGCCCGCTTGCCAAGGGTTTCGCCTTTAAGTACTTGGTCACTCCGGGCAAGAGCTCGCCGCTCGCCATGACGCTCGCCGTCAGCTCCTGCATGGTCGTTCCCATGGTCATCATCATGTCGCTGTACGGTGCCTGCGAGGGTCTGACGCACATGCCCGGCGGCATCCTTGCGAACCTGTATTCCGTGCCCGCGATCTGGATGATCAACATCCCGCATAATTTTGTGATGGCGCTGCCGTGGAACCTTTTGGTAGCCGGTCCGATTTCCTACTTCGTCTTCCGTCGCGCCTTCCCTGTGGGGACGGTTTTCGAGGAGGAGCATGCCGAGCTCTTGGAGCAGGCTATGGCTTCTGAGTGCGAGTAGCTCGCTTAGGGACCTGCTGAGCGCGGGCGACTTGCTTGGTTGGAGCCCTAAGCGTGGATAGCTCTCTCGGCGACATCGCCGGCGTGAGCGGTGCGCATGACCGGAGGGCCCGTGCTGCTCCGTTGCCCGACGTGCTAGCGCGCAGAACAATCTGTTGGTGCATTCGGCGGCTGCTGAAGCGTTTCGGCAGCCGCTTTTTATACGGAGTTTAAATACAACAGTCTGTTGTATTACGTAGAGTGGTATATCTCTAGCAGGAAAAATGCGAGAGACGGAGCATTATGGCGTTGCTAGTAGGACTGGACGTAGGGTCGACGACGACCAAAGTTTACGCGATGCACGAGGATATGACCGAGGCGTGGTGGGGATATCGCCGCCACGGGGCGTGTCAGACAGCGAGCGTGCGCGCCATGCTCGGCGAGCTCGCCGAGCGCTTTCCCCATGAGTCGCTGCGCGTTGCGGTGACCGGCTCGGGTGCGCGCGATATCGCGACCGCGCTGGGCGCCTCGTACGTTCAGGAGGTGGTCGCCAACGCGCTCGCGATCAGCAGGTTCTATCCGCAGACGCGCTGCGCCATCGAGCTGGGCGGCCAAGACGCCAAGATGATCTTCTTCCGCACCAACGATAAGGGAGACATCGAGGTTGCCGACATGCGCATGAACGGCTCGTGCGCAGGCGGTACCGGTGCATTTATCGACGAGATGGCAAAGCTCATGGGGGTCGGCACCGAATCGGGCGAGTTCGAGCAGCTCGCAAGCCGGGGAACGACCGTCCACGAGGTCTCGGGCCGCTGCGGCGTGTACGCAAAGACCGATATCCAGCCGCTGCTCAACGAGGGCATTCCTACCACCGACCTGGCGCTTTCGGCGCTTCACGCGGTCGCCCGCCAAACGATCGGCGGTCTGGCCCAGGGTATCGACATCGAGCCGCCGGTAATCTTCGAGGGCGGTACGCTCGCCTACAACCCCACGCTGGTCCGCGTGTTCCGGGAGCAACTGAATCTATCGGACGATCAGGTTATCGTCCCGCGCGATCCGCAGATCATGGTCGCGCGCGGTGCCGCCCTGTCGCTGACCGACATGTTCGCATCGTCCCAACCGATCGACCTTCCCGACGCTTTTGTCCGGCTGGATAAGCTCGAGACGGTCGCGCCCGCAAGCGGGGAGGGACGTCTTGCCCAGCCCTTTTTTGCCACACCTGCCGAGCAGGCGGATTTTACGGCACGCCATGGCAAAGAGACGCCGGCAAAGGGTCCGGATGCGTATGCGCCCGGAGAGACGGTGCGTGTGGCGCTCGGTATCGATTCGGGGAGCACGACGACCAAGTTCGCCCTGGTCGATGAGGCGGGTGAGCTTGTCGATTCGTTCTACGCGTCTAATAACGGCAGACCGCTCGACGTCGCCCAACAGGGTCTTGTCAGCTTGAAGAACCGCTGGGAGACAGCGGGAGTCACGCTTGCGATCGATGCCGTGGGCACCACGGGATACGGCGAGGAGCTTTTCGCGCGCGCGTTCCACGCCGACTACCATACGGTCGAGACGGTCGCGCACGCCCGCGCCGCGTGCGCATGCGTTCCCGATGCGACCTTCGTGCTCGACATCGGCGGACAGGATATGAAGGCCATCTGGCTCAACCACGGCGTGCTGACCGATATCGTCGTCAACGAGGCGTGCTCTGCGGGCTGCGGCTCGTTCCTCGAGGGTTTTGCCAAAAACCTCGGAATAGCCGTTGAGGATATCGCGACCGAGGCATTTTCGTCCAAAGCCCCCGCCGTTCTCGGCAGCCGTTGCACGGTGTTCATGAACAGCAGCGTCGTTTCCGAGCAGCGGCGCGGTAAGGGTCCGGGCGACATCATGGCCGGTCTCTGCCGTTCGATTATCGAGAACGTGTTCACCAAGGTCATTCGCGTTTCAAATCTCAACCGTCTGGGCGACAAAGTCGTCGTCCAGGGCGGCACGTTCCGAAACGACGCGGTGCTGCGCGCATTCGAGCAGTATCTGGGCAAACCCGTCACGCGTGCGCCCCACCCGGGGCTGATGGGCGCTATCGGTATCGCCCTGCTCGCGCGCGAGGAATGCCGCAAGGGCGACGCCGGCACGTCGTTTATCGGGCTCGATGCCGTGGAGCGCTTCGAGCATCGCGAGTTCGGCGGCGTTACCTGCCGTCGGTGCAACAACCGCTGCCAGCGCGCGGTCGTGGCATTTGGCGACGGCTCGCTTTACGTCACGGGCAATCGCTGCCCGCGCGGCGGCGCCATCTCATGGGATGAGCTCGTGCGCGAGGTTCCCGCGGCGGAGGAGCTGCGTCCGCAGGGTGCTTGCGAGGCACAGGCACCCGGCACGGGGCGCGACCGGACCGCGGCTGCCCCCAATCTCTTTGTCGACCGCGAGAAGCTGCTGTTCGAGTCGTGCCCCACGGTTCCCGTCTGCGGGGGGCGCGATGTCACGATCGGCATTCCCCGTGTGCTCGAGTTCTGGGACACCATGCCGTTCTGGTCGACGTTCTTCAGCACGCTCGGCTTTAAGGTGCGCGTCTCGGGACGCAGCACCAAGGCGATGTACGAGCGCGGTCTGGCGCACGTCACATCCGACACCGTGTGCTTCCCGGCCAAGCTCGTCCACGGGCACATCCGCAATCTCGTCGACGCCGGCGTCGACCGCATCTTCATGCCCATCATCACGACGGTGCCCACCGAAAACACCGCCTCTACCAGCGAGTGGATGTGCGCCGTCGTAAAGGGATACCCCTACGTGATGCGCAATTCCGATAACCCGGAGGAGCGTTTCGGCGTTCCGTTCGATACGCCGCTGTTCCACTGGTACGACGAGGGCGACCGAAACCGCCAGCTCAAGGCGTGGTGCAAGGAGACCTTCGATATCGATGCCGACCTGGTTGCCAAGGCGACCGAGCAGGCGGACCGCGCGCAGCAGACGTTTGAGAACCAGCTGCAGCTGCGCGGCAGGCAGGTGCTCGAGAACGTGCGCGAGGACGGCGGCTACGCGGTCGCCGCAGGCGGCCGCCTTCGTCAGCGTGATGACGGCGGCTACGCGGTGGTGATCGCTTCGCGCCCGTACCACAACGACCCGCTGGTCAACCACGGGCTGCCCAAGCTCTTCTCTGAGCGCGGCATCCCCGTGCTGACGCCCGATGCGGTGCCGGGGGTCTGCAACGTCGATCTTTCCAACAGCCGCATCGACATCGTGAACAACTACCATGCGCGCATGCTGTCGTGCGCGGTCATCGTCGCATCGACGCCCGAGCTCGAGCTCGTGCAGATGGGCAGCTTCGGCTGCGGCCACGATGCGTATCTCACCGACGAGATCGCGCGCATGATGGGCGAGATGGGCTCCAAGGTTCCGATGATGATCAAGCTCGATGAGAGCGACGTCGCCGGTCCCATGGGCATTCGCGTGCGTTCGTTTATCGAGTCGGTCAACCGTCGTCGCGCGGAGGAGCGTGCCGAGGG
>CALLRY010000396.1:0-1479 GCA_938014285.1 uncultured Collinsella sp.
GAACGCCCTCGGAGGCAACCGTGTAGGCGCTCTGCAGCGAGGAGTTGATAAACGCACCGCCGACGACGGCACCCAGGTACGGGTTGGCGCCAAAGGCCTTAGCGGCGGAGTAGCCGATCAGGATCTGCAGAATGCCAAAGGACGTGCCCGAGACCAGGTCGGCGATCTTGTAGATAAAGTTATTGGTGTCGAGCGCGATAAAGCCGTTGGAGGCCATAAAGTTGAGGGCACTCATAATGCCCAGCAGCAGGCCCGAAGCCACGATGGCGGGGATGATGGGGACAAAGACGTCGCCGAGCACCTTAATTGCTCGCATAAAGATGTTCTGCTGCTGCGCCGCGGCCTCCTTGACCTCGGCCTTGGTAGCAGCCTCGACGCCGCTAAGCACGATGAACTCTTCGTAGACCTTGTTGACGGTGCCGGTGCCAAAAATAATCTGGAGCTGGCCCTGGGCCTCAAAGACGCCCTTAGCGCCGTCGATATTCTCGAGGGCCTCCTTGTCAACCTTGGCGTTATCGGCAATCACCAGGCGCAGACGCGTGGCGCAGTGTGCGGCCGAAACAACGTTGTCGGCGCCACCGATGTTGTCGAGCACCTCTTGGGCTGATTTGCGGTAGTCCATGACTTCCCTTTCCTCCAACGGGCGCATGTGCACCCGGCCATCTTTGACACTTAAACTGTAATCGTTTTCAGTTTCATATGACTGCAATCGTTTTCATATAACGGTGAACGGTAGGAAAAAGCCGGCGAATGGTAGTTTTGAGACAAACATAAGGGCTCAAAGGCAGGCAGACGTGCCCAAAGCCTAGACATTCATAAGCTGATGGCCGAGCTTGAGCGTCTTGAGACCGCTCTCCCCCTCAACGCCATCGAGCGTGTTGAGCAACATATTGGTCGCCTCGACGCCACTGGTCAGGTAGCCATAGTGCACGGTGGGAATGCCGCCCGTCAGCGCGCGCAAAAACGCGTTGTCGCCAAAACCGCTCACGCGGTGTATGCCCTCGCTCATGCCTCGAACCTCGTCGATAGCGCGCAGCGCGCCCGCCGCCATAGTGTCGGTCGCGCAGGCGATAAACGAAACATCGGGAGCGACGGAAAGCAGTTCACGCGCCGCACCATAGCCCGAGTCAAGCGTAAAAGACCCCTGGCGAATCAGGCTCGGATCAAGCGCCACGCCCGCGGCGCGCAAGCCGGCCTCAAAACCGCGACGGCGGTCATAACCGGCCGCGCGGTCCTCTTCGGAAACTCCAATATAGGCAATCTTGCCGTCCACGCGACCCGCAAGTGCATGGCCCAGCTCAAAGGCGGCCTCGTAATCGTCGTGATAGACGCACGCCGCACCCTCAACATTCTGGCCGATCAGCACGATCGGCACGCGGCACGACTCAATCGCCCGATGGTGCTCGTCGGTGATCATGGTTGCCACCAGCACAATGCCATCAACTGGGTGGTTTTGGAACAAATCGAGGTATTCGAGCT
>CALLRY010000397.1:0-2069 GCA_938014285.1 uncultured Collinsella sp.
CACGGGCACGACGTCCTCACCCAAAAGGCAGCAGATCCAACGGACCGGACGAACAAACGTAGCGTGCTCGTGGCCCCAGCGCTGGCTGCGGTAGTTGGGCCACTGCAGGCCGGCGATAGTCTTCTCGCACAGAGACGTCAGGATCGGCGTAGCCGGAGCGGAGGGAATGTTCTTCTCGGCGAACACGTACTCGCGGCCGTCGGTGTCCTCGCGACGGACCAGGTCCTCGGCAGCCACACCGCACTTGCGGGCAAAGCCCTGGGCGGCCTTGGTGGCGTTACCGTCGGCATCAAAGGCAATGTTTGCCGCGGGGCCGCGCTTGACCTCGTGAACCTCGTCGGTCGCGGTGGCGACGTCGGCAACGAGCGCAGCCAGGCGGCGCGGGCTCGAGATCACGCGGACCTCGCCGTGGGCCAGACCGGCCTCGTCGAGACCCTTGGCGATCATGGTGCCAAGCTGCTTGACGGCATTGTTCAGCGGTGCGGAGGGCATTTCTTCCGTACCGATCTCAAACAGGAAATCCTTAGCGTCTGCCATGGCTTACGCCACCTCGCCTTCCTGGTCGGCATTCTCGTTGACTCCGGCGACCTCGGCCATGTAGGCCTCGCAGCACGCCTTGGCGACGGCGCGGACGCGCAGGATGTAGTTGGCACGCTCGACCGCGGACAGCGCGCCACGGGCATCGAGCAGGTTGAAGGCGTGGCTGCACTTCATGACGCAGTCGTACGCCGGCAGCGGCAGCTTGCGCTCCAGACAGGAGTGGCACTCGGCCTCGTAGTCGTCAAACTTCTGACGCATCATCTCGACGTTGGCGACCTCAAAGTTGTAGGCGCTGAACTCGCGCTCGTTCTCGAGGAACACGTCGCCATAGGTCATGGGCGTGCCGTCGGGCAGGTAGCTCCACACCAAGTCGTAGACCGAGTTGACGCCCTGCGCATACATGGCGATGCGCTCCAGGCCATAGGTGATCTCGACGGGCACGGGGTCGACCTCGATACCGCCCACCTGCTGGAAGTACGTAAACTGCGTGACCTCCATGCCATTGAGCCAGACCTCCCAGCCAAGGCCCCAGGCGCCGAGCGTCGGGCTCTCCCAGTCGTCCTCGACAAAGCGGACGTCATGGTCGTTGGGGTCCAGACCGATAGCGGCAAGAGACCCCAGGTAAAGCTCCTGGGCGTTGACCGGAGAGGGCTTGATGAGCACCTGGAACTGATAGTAGTGCTGCATGCGGTTGGGGTTCTCGCCGTAGCGGCCGTCGGCGGGACGGCGGCAAGGCTGCGCATAGCAGGTGCGCCACTCGGCGGGACCGAGCGAGCGCAGCGTGGTCGCGGTATGGAAGGTACCGGCACCGACCTCGGAGTCATAGGGCTGCATAATGACGCAGCCCTGCTCGCCCCAGTACTGCTGGAGACGCAAGATGATGTCTTGGAAGGAAAGCGATGAAGCGTTCATGCCTCTAATATCCCCTCGTCGAAACGATTACACGGTTAGGTACTGTACTATAGCGGTTTTTAGTCGATAGCGCCGATGCGGTTGAGCGGCCAGTAGCGCACAACCGCCACAGCGATCAAATCAGAGCGATCGACGGGACCAAAGTAGCGTGAGTCGGCAGAGTTTTCGCGGTTGTCGCCCATCACCCACACGCACCCGTCGGGAACGGTGTAGGGATAGCTTACCTGAGCGCCGGGCGCTTGGACCGAAAGTGGCCAGCTCATGCCCGTCGTATAGTCCTCGTCGAGCGCTTGGCCGTCAACGACCACCTTGCCATCCTGCAGGTCGACCGTCTGGCCGGCCGTGGCAATAACACGCTTGACAAGAACATCATGCTCGGAGGTGCCATCGGGGTTGTGAAACACCACGATATCGCCCTGCTTGACGGGCTGACCGAGCTCGAGGCTCACCTTTTGTGCCAGGATCTGGTCGCCAATCTCGATCGTGTCCTCCATAGAGCCGGTGGGCACCACAAAGGGCTCGACCACAAAGGTGCGGATCAGGAAGGTGGCCACGAGCGCGATCGCGATGACCGCGATCCACTCAAAAGCGCCCCTCAACGCGGAATGTTGCGTAGG
>CALLRY010000398.1:0-4496 GCA_938014285.1 uncultured Collinsella sp.
TCGCCGGTGGCCCAGACGACCCGCCGCCGCATGCGCGCCGTCGTCAACCGTCCCGGCTACCAGCTGGTCTTTGTCGATACCCCGGGTATCCATAAGCCTAAGGACGGCCTGGGGTCCGAGCTCAACAAGAGCGCGTTGTTCGAGCTGAACGATGTCGATGTCGTCGCGTTTTTGATTGATGCCACCAAGCCGATCGGCAGGGGAGACGCTTGGGTTGCCGAGCGCGTCAGATGCGCCCGTTGCAAGAAGGTCCTGGTGCTCACCAAGGCCGATGAGGCCGATCCCGCCCAGGTTATGGAACAGCTCAAGGCCGCCCACGAGCTCATGGAGTATGACGACGAGATCGTGACGTCGTCGGTCAAGAACTTCAACGTCGATGCCTTTATCGAGACCGTTGCGCACTTTTTGCCCGAGGGTCCGCGTTGGTTCCCCGAGGACATGGGTACTGACGCTTCCGATGAGACGCTCGTTGCCGAGTTTGTGCGCGAGAAGATCTTGCGCCGCACCCGTGATGAGATCCCGCACTCCGTGGGCGTGATCTGCGATGCGCTCGAGCAGACCAAGAAGGTGCTGCGCGTGCACGCCACCATTTACGTCGAGCGTGAGGGCCAAAAGGGCATCATCATTGGAAAGGGCGGCGAGATGATCAAACATATCGGCATCGACGCCCGTCGCGACCTTGAACGCATCTTTGGTACGCAGGTCTTTTTGGAGCTGGACGTGAAGGTCAAGGCCGGCTGGCGTGACGACGAGGCCCAGATTCGCCGCTTTGGCTACAACGCCGAGGACTAAGGGCGCGCGGCGCGCATGGCAGGCTCCCGGACATATCGCACGAAGGTACTCGTCCTCGACAAGACGAAGCTCAAAGAGACGGACTTGATCCTGACGATGCTTGACGAGCGGGGTCGGCAGGTTCGTGCCGTGGCAAAGGGCGCCCGCAAACCCGGTGGGCGCCTGGCTGCGCGCTGCGAGCTGTTCTGTACCGTTGATATGCTGCTCGCGCATGGACGGTCGCTCGACGTGGTTTCCCAGGCCGAGCTTATGGAGGCTCCGCTCGGCGTTGCGCCCGATTACGAGACGACCTGCGCCGCAAGTGCGATCGCCGAGGTCGCGCGCGTGTGCTCGTTCGAGGACGCCGAGGACCCGTTTACCTTTGCTATAACGCAGCGGGCGCTCACGCTTGTCGGCAGCGGGCTCGACGCGGCACATATGGACCTGCTCGTGGCGGCCTTTGTCTTTAAACTGCTGTCGCACGTTGGCTATCGACCCGATTTTTCGGCCTGCGTGCTGTGCGGAGACCCCATGTTGTCGTATTTTTCGCCCCAGGCGGGCGGTCTCATGTGCGGGTCGTGCGCTTCGAGCGTTCCGGGTGCCGAGCTGGTGTCGACCGGTGAGGTCGCGTGGCTGCGCGCCCTCATGTCCATGACCTTCGATGCGCTCATGGCCGAGAGGGTCGACCCCCATACCGCAGCCTTTTTGTTGGGGCTTTCGCATGTTTGGGCTGCGACGCACACCGATCAGCGCCTCCGTGCGATGGAATTCATGTTGGGTCGGTGATGATGCGCAGGCACGGGCTGCTTGTGGTAACATACCGACCTGTTGGTACCTCGACCTTGGTTGCTCGCTCCACCGGCGGCTTCCCAGTCCGAGGCGAATCGAGTCGCCCGATGGCGACGCAAAACGAAAGGTGAAACAATGACTGTTTCCAAAGAGCGCAAGGCGGAGCTGACTGCCCAGTTCGGTAACACCCCGGTCGACACCGGCAACCCCAAGGTTCAGGTCGCCATCCTGTCCGAGCGCATCAAGGAGCTGACCGAGCACATGAAGTCCCACCAGAAGGACTTCCACACCCGTCGTGGCCTGCTCATGCTCGTCGGTCGTCGTCGTCGTCTTCTCTCCTACATCAAGAAGAACGACATCGTCGAGTACCGTGAGCTCATCAAGGCTCTGGGCATTCGCGACAATATTCAGTAGCGAACTTGTACATGCTAAGAGCGTCCTGCATGCGGGACGCTCTTTTTGTGTAAGGGCGTGAACAATCACGCTCTGAAGCGTGGCGGGGGCAGGGGGCCCGCGTCACATGAGAAGCCCGCAGGCAAGGGGCCTGTGGGGTAAAGGAGAACAATGACACTCGTATCCAAGACCTTTGAGCTGTACGGCAAGACCTACACCTTTGAGTCCGGCGAGCTTGCCAAGCAGGCCACTGGCGCCTGTCTGGTCAAGCAGGGCGACACCACGATGCTCGATACCGTGGTCGTCTCCAAGGAGCGCAAGAACTATGACTTCTTCCCGCTGACCGTCGACTTCAACGAGAAGATGTACGCTGCCGGCCGCATCCCGGGTGGCTACCTCAAGCGTGAGGGCCGTCCCAGCGAGAAGGCCACGCTCACCGCGCGCATGATCGACCGTCCGATTCGCCCGAGCTTCCCGGACGGCTTCCGCAACGAGGTACACATTGTCGCTACCTCGCTCGTCGCCGACCAGGTCAACCCCTTCGACGTCATCAACGTCATGGGTGCCTCCCTGGCCATGACGCTCGGCGGCGTGCCCTTCGAGGGCCCGCTTGCCTGCGTGCGCATCGGCCGTAACGTGGAGACCGGCGAGTTTATCGTCAACCCCACCTACGAGGAGCGCGAGAACTCCGATCTGGACCTGGAGCTGGGCGGATCCGCCGACTTCATCTCGATGGTCGAGGCCGGCGCCGAGGAGATCTCCGAGGACGACATGCTCGCCGCTATGAAGTTTGGCCAGGAGGCCCTTGCTGCTTTCTGCCAGGCTCAGGACGAGTTCGTCGCCGAGTGGGAGCAGGTTAACGGCCCCATCGTCAAGAAAGAGTACCCGCTCGACCAGCCCGTCGAGGAGGTCCAGGAGCGCATCTTCGCCCACTACGACGAGATGGCTGCCGCCCTTCGTGACGCCGACAAGCTCTCCCGTATCGGTAAGGTCGAGGCTCTGAAGGAGTCCATCCGTGCCGAGTTCACCGAGGAGGAGCAGGCCGCTTGGGAGCGCGAGATCCCCGTGGTGCTCAAGAAGCTCGAGAAGAAGGCCATGCGCACCATGGTCGTCGAGACCGGCGAGCGCGTCGACGGCCGTGCCGCCGACGAGATCCGTCCCATCATGGTGAAGGACAACTACCTGCCGCTCGTTCACGGCTCCGGCCTGTTCCAGCGTGGGCAGACCCAGGTGCTTTCCGTCCTGTCGCTCGGCATGCTCAACGAGGGCCAGCGCTTGGACACCATCGAGCCCACCGAGGGCAAGCGCTACATGCACCACTACAACTTCCCGCCGTTCTGCACCGGCGAGACCGGCCGCATGGGCAGCCCCAAGCGCCGCGAGATCGGTCACGGCAACCTGGCTGAACGCGCTCTGCTTCCGGTGCTTCCCGACGAGAACGAGTTCCCCTACGCCATCCGCGTCGTCTCCGAGGTCATGGAGTCCAACGGCTCCTCTTCGATGGCTTCGACCTGCGGCTCCACGCTCGCCCTTATGGACGGCGGCGTGCCCATTAAGCGCCCGGTCTCCGGTATCGCCATGGGCCTGATCCAGGAGGAGGGCAAGACCGTGGTCCTGTCCGACATCCAGGGTCTCGAGGACTTCCTGGGCGACATGGACTTTAAGGTCACCGGAACCACCGAGGGCATCACCGCCCTGCAGATGGACAACAAGGCCACTGGCCTCACCTTCGACATCCTGGCCCGCGCCCTGCAGCAGGCCAAGGAGGGTCGTGCCTTCATTCTGCAGAAGATGCTCGATGTGATCCCCGAGCCGCGCCACACCACACGCAGCACAGCTCCGCGTATCGTCTCCATCCAGGTTCCGACCGACAAGATCCGCGACGTCATCGGTTCCGGCGGTAAGGTCATCCGTGGTATCCAGGATGAGACCGGCGCTTCGGTCGACATCCAGGAGGACGGCACCGTCTTTGTCGGCGGCACCGGCGAGTCCGTCGATCAGGCTGTCGAGCGCATCAAGCTCATCATTAAGGTTCCCGAGCCGGGCGAGGAGTACACCGGTCGAGTGGTCTCCATCCAGCCCTTCGGAGCCTTCGTGAACCTGCTGCCCGGCAAGGATGGCCTGCTGCACATCTCCCGCGTCGCCAAGGGCCGCGTGGAGAAGGTCGAGGACGTCCTCAACGTCGGCGACGAGGTCAAGGTCGTCGTCATCGAGGTCGACGATCGCGGCAAGATCTCGCTCGATCGTCTTGACAAGCCCGAGGCCCCGGCTCGCGCCGAGGGTGCCTCTGAGGGCGACGGCGAGCACTTCCAGCGCCGTGAGCGTCCGCGTCGCGAGCGCTCCGAGCGCAGCGACCGTCCGCGCCGTCCCGGCGACAACGGAGGCCGCAAGCCCCGCCGTCACCACGACGCCGAGTAACAGCCGTACATAATCAGCTCAACAAGGGCGACTCCGGACAGGGGTCGCCCTTTTGCTTGCGCCCGGGAGGGCCGCATATGAGTTTCCTGTTCTACAGTCCTGCGCAAGACGGAAAGCACATTAAG
>CALLRY010000399.1:0-10013 GCA_938014285.1 uncultured Collinsella sp.
GCTGTGCGGCGCTCGCGCGCTCGAGCTCGACCGCGGTGCCATCGGGTTCCTCAACGCGCACGCGCGTGAGGCCGCGGTCCTCCATAACATCGGCTATCTCGGCAAGTCTTTTGGAATCCATGCTCTAGCTCCTCGTATATCTACGCAGCGCGATGGCGGCGTTGTGCCCGCCAAAGCCCAGGTTGGTCGAAAGCGCCCAGGTAAGGTTGGCGCGAACCGCGCGATTGGGCGTGTAGTCAAGATCGCAGGCGGGATCGGGTGTGTGGTAGTTAATGGTCGGCGGCACCACGCCCTGCTCGAGCGCCATGGCGCAGGCCATGACCTCGATGGCGCCCGTGGCACCGATCATGTGGCCGGTCATCGACTTGGTCGACGAGACATGTGCGGCGCGCGCCGCGTCCTCGCCGAGCGCTCGCTTGATGCCCGCCGTCTCGGACGAATCGTTGAGTTTGGTCGAGGTGCCGTGGGCATTGATGTAGAGGCCCTCGGAAGGCTTGACGTCGCCCTCGGTCACCGCCAGCGATATCGCACGGGCAATGCCGGCAGCCTCGGGATCGGGACTCGTGATGTGATAGGCATCATCGGTGTTGCCGTAGCCCACGACCTCGGCATAAATGTGCGCGCCGCGGGCCTGTGCGTGCTCCATGCTCTCGAGTACCAGCACGCAGGCGCCCTCGCCCATCACAAAGCCGTCGCGGTCTGCATCGAACGGGCGGCAAGCCGTCGCGGGATCGGGGTTGGTGGTCAATGCGCGGCAGGACGTAAAGCCCGCAACGGCATCGGGGATAATTGCGGCCTCGGCGCCGCCGGCCAAGATTGCATCGGCATAGCCGTGCTTGATGGCGCGGAACGCCTCGCCCACCGCATGGGCCGAGGTCGCGCACGCGGTCACCACAGGCAGGGTCGGGCCCTTTGCCTTGTGGCGGATTGCGATATTGCCCGAAGCCATGTTGGGGATCATCATCGCGATCATGTAAGGCGATGCGCGGCGGGGCCCACGGTCGGCAATCGTATGGACGTTGTCAACGAGTATCTGCATGCCGCCCACGCCTGAACCCACGTAGACGCCCAGGCGCTCGCGATCGATGGCACCTTCGACATCAAAGCCCGCATCGTGCATGGCCTCGTCCGAAGCCGCCATCGCAAACTGAACGCAGGGGTCGAGATGCTTGGCGTCACGCTTGCCAAAGTACTCGTTGCCGTCAAAGCTCTTGACCTCAGCCGCCACCTTGACGGCAAACGCATCGGTATCGAAGTGCGTGATCGGGCCGATGCCGCACGTGCCGGCGCACATGGCCGCCCAGGTGGCAAGCGCGGTGTTGCCGAGCGGCGATACGGCACCGATGCCGGTGATTGCAACTCTCTGTTCCATCATGGTCTCCTCATCCAAGCCATTCTTCGGCCCTGGTTTCTACATCGCCATTCCGCCGTCGACGCGCACGACCTCGCCCGTAATGTAGGCAGCCGCATCGCTTGCCAAAAAGCGCACCACGCCGGCCACTTCCTCGGGGCGCGCCATGCGCTTTAGGGGAATCTGCTCCTCGGTTGCCGCGCGCACCTTCTCCGAGAGCTTTGCCGTCATATCCGTCTCGACAAACCCGGGGGCGACCGCGTTCACTCGTACGCCGCGGGGCGCAAGCTCGCGCGCCACCGCCTTGGTAAGCCCTATCACGCCCGCCTTGGAGGCAGCGTAGTTGGCTTGCCCGGCATTGCCCATCAGGCCCACGACCGAGCTCATGTTGACGACGCAGCCGCCGCGTTGGCGCATAAAGGTCTTGGTGAGCGCGCGCGTCATATTGAATGTTCCCTTGAGATTGACATCGAGCACGCGATCGAAGGCGTCATCGCCCATGCGCATGAGCAGGCCATCGCGGGTGATGCCGGCGTTGTTGACGAGCGCCCAAATGGAGCCAAAGTCGTTGAGAACCGCTTCCACGCACGCGTTGACGGCAACGGGGTCGGCCACGTCGCATTGATATGCGCGTGCCGTAGCGCCAACCGCCTCGCAGGCTTCGCACGTCTCGCGCGCTGCATCGACGCTACCGGCATAGACGACGGCGATATCAAAGCCGTCCTCCGCCAGACCGACAGCGCAGGCGCGGCCGATACCCCGCGAGCCGCCCGTGACCAGTGCCACGCGACGTGAGCCGTTGCGCTCGAGCGCGCCGTTGTTCAAGTTGCCCATGTCATTCCTTTCGGGTTACAGCCCAGTGGACTATGCAATAGCTGCGACCTGCTCGGCCGTTTCGCACGAATACACGCGAACGTCACTCAGCGTACGTTTGACCAGGCCCGACAGCGTTTTGCCAGGGCCGACCTCAATAAACGTGTCGATGCCCTGATCCTGCAGAGCATGCAGCGTGTCGACCCAGTGCACGGCATGACTCACCTGGTTGGCCAAGACATCCGATGCCGCTCGCGGGTCCGCCGGATAGGGCGCCGCCGTCATGTTTGCCATGACCGGAATCAGCGGCGGAGACGGCGTGTGGCCGGCTTGGATATACGTCGCCAGCCCCTCAGTCGCCTCGGCCATATAGGGGCTATGAAATGCACCCGACACCGCGACTTTCATAGCGCGGCCGCCAGCCTCTTTTACGAGGACGTCGAGCTCCTGCAGCGCCTCGGACGCTCCGGCAACAACTGTCTGCTGCGGGCTGTTGTAGTTGACCGGCCAGCAGTCCTCGCCGGCCCGTGCAGCCAAGTTCTCGACTTGAGCCGCATCGAGCTTGATGACGGCGCGCATGCCGCCCGGATGGCGCTCGGCAGCCGCGGCCATCAGCGCGGCGCGCTCGCACACGAGCTCAAAGCCCGCTCGCGTATCGAATGCCCCCGCAAAGGTGAGCGCGGCAACCTCGCCAAGCGAAAAACCCGCACAGGCGGCAGGCACCACGCCGCGCTCACGCAGGGCGGCAGCCGCCGCCAAGTCGTGAACGAACACGCACGGCTGCGTGTTCTCGGTCTGCGAGAGCTCCTCCTTCGAGGCGCTCCGGCACTGCTCGCTGGTCCCCGGGCGCACCTCGTCGGCAATGGCGAACACCTCGGCGGCCGCCGGCGATGCCTCGATGAGGTCGACGCCCATCGCGGGGTGTTGGGCGCCCTGGCCGGCAAACAGAAACGCTACGCTACCCATGCGCACGCACCCTTCAGGACGCACTCGGAGCCATCGACCAGATCATCAACGATTTCACGTGCGCTCTGGCGCTCGCTAACCATGCCGGCAATCTGTCCACACAAAAACGAGCCCTCTTCGTAATTGCCGTCCTTGGCGGCCTTGCGAAGGGCGCCCGTGCCCAAGGCCCCGAGCTCCTCGGAGCTTGCGCCCGCCGCCTCGCTCTTGGCGTAGGCGTTGGTAAAGGGGCTCTTGAGGGCACGCACAGGGTGTCCCGTCGAGCGGCCGGTCGCACGCGTCGAAGTGTCGTTGGCCTTCAGGACCATCTCCTTGTACTGCTCCGAGACGGTGCACTCATTTGCAACGAGAAAGCGCGTACCCACCTGGACGCCGGCAGCGCCCAGCATAAAGGCGGCCGCCACGCCACGGCCGTCAGCAATACCGCCGGCAGCCACTACGGGAATGTCGACCGCATCGACGACCTGCGGCACCAGTGCCATCGTCGAGGTCTCGCCAATATGGCCGCCCGATTCGGTGCCCTCGGCAACAACCGCCGTGGCTCCACGACGCGCCACGAGACGGGCGAGCGCCACCGAAGCCACAACGGGGATGACCTTGATGCCCGCATCGTTCCAAGCTTTCATGTACTTGGTGGGATTACCGGCACCAGTCACCACAACGGGCACCTGCTCATCGATCACAACCTGTGCAACCTCGTCGGCAAACGGGCTCATGAGCATGACGTTAACGCCAAAGGGCTTATCCGTCTTGGTGCGCAGCTCATGAATCTGGTCGCGAAGCCAGTCGGCGTCGGCATTCATTGCCGCGATGATGCCTAGGCCGCCCGCCTCGGATACGGCCGATGCCAGTGAGGCGTCGGCAATCCAGGCCATGCCGCCCTGGAACACGGGCTTTTCGATGCCGAGCAGATCGCAGAGAGGAGTCTTGAGCATCTCTACTTCTCCAATGCCGCCTCGACCGTATCGGCGAACTCGCCGACCGTCTTGGGGTTCTCTTCGGTATCAAGCTGGATGCCAAACTCGTCCTCAACGGCGACGAGAATCTCGACGGTACCCAGGCTGTCGAGGCCAATCTCCTCGAGCGTGGACTCGGGCTTCATCTCGACGTCGTCAAGGCCAGCGGTCTCGCGGATAACGTCGCAAACGCGCTCGAAGGTCTTCTGATCTGCCATGGTAGTTCTCCTTTGTTTGTGCCCTAGGGGCGTTTTCATTTCCTATGTGCGACTACTTCCAACGAAGCAGATAGCCACCTATATCCAGACCGGCGCCAAATCCAACCAAGGCGATGGTGTCGCCTGTGTGAAGTGCACCGGCGTTTGCCAGCCGGTCGAGGGCAAGCGGAATGCATGCGCTCGAAATGTTGCCGGTCTCGCGCAACGTGCGAACCACGCGCTCGTCCGGCACGCCCAGGCGCTTGACCGCCTGGCTCAGGATTCGTTCGTTAGCCTGATGGAATACAAAATGATCGATGTCTTCGACCGAAATGCCCGCATCGATCGCAAGCTTATGGACCGTGTCGCAGATGGCGTTGACGCCGAACTTGAACACGCGGCGGCCATTCATGGACAGCACACTCGCGCTATCTGCGGAGGCCTTAAACGGCGACGTACCGACCAGACCGGGAACGCGCAACGTCTCGACGTCGGGCGCCGTCGAAAGCTCAACGGCAAGGGGGTTGTCTCCCCCAGCTTCAATCACTGCGGCGCCTGCCCCATCGCCAAATAGCACGCAGGTGGCACGGTCGGTCCACTCGAGCGCGCGCGTCATCTGCTCGGCAGCAACAACAAGCACGCGCTCGGCACGGCTGCGGGCGATATAGCCCTCGGCGACATCGAGCGCAAATACGAAGCCGGCACAAGCCGCCGAGACATCGAAGGCAGGGCACGTCGCGCCTAGTCGCTCAGCAACGGCACACGCCTCGGCGGGAACAAGGTGGTCACCCGTCGTCGTCGAGCAGACGATCAGATCCAGCTGGCTCGCGTCGATCCCGGACACCTGGAGTGCCCGCTCGCTCGCTGCTACGGCAAGGTCGTCAAGTGACTCGGTGGTGCAGACGTGGCGGCTCTTGATGCCCGTGCGAGTAAAAATCCACTCATCCGAGGTATCGAGGAACTCAGACAGCTCGTCATTGGAAACACTGCGCTCAGGAAGTGCCGAACCTGTTCCAAGAATCGTGAAACCCATCACTAACCTCCTTTGAGTTGTTGACGTGTTTACATCGACCAAGAGAGGATAACGCATTTCAGTCTTTGTTGACGTGTTAACATTAAATTGTCCAAATGCGACAAAGGCTTCACATTGTGTCTATCTCTCGACACCATTGCGTCATTCACTTATTCAATAAGGAGGTAGCAGCCGCTATGGATGCCCAATTAACGATTGTCGATGTAACCGGATCGACCAACGATGACCTGCTCGAGGCAGGAAAACAGGGTGCGCCGCACGGCACAGGACTTGCCGCCCGCGCGCAAACGGCAGGACGCGGCCGGCGCGGCCACAAGTGGGATTCAACCGCCGGCAACCTATTGCTTTCGATTGTCCTGCGTCCATGCGTTAATCCCGCAAAGTACTCTGGTCTTGCCGCCGTCAGCGGCCTAGCGGTGCTCGAGGCGCTCGAAAAGCAGGGTCTTGCAAACGAGATCGGCCTCAAATGGCCCAACGACCTGGTCGCGCGAGGACGCAAGCTCGGCGGCATTCTGGTCGAGGCCGCACGCGATAACGAAGGCAAACCTTTCGCCGTCTGCGGCATTGGCGTCAATGTGAACTATGCGCCCTCGGAGGTTCCCGATGGCGGCCTGCCGGCAATCGGTCTCTCGGATCTCAACGAGAACGTCCCCGCCGTCGATGTGCTACTCAAGGAGGTCTATCACACCGTTGTAAACGCTGTGGACGCGTGGGCAAATCTGCTCAATGCCATGGAAGAAAGCGCCGGACCGCTCGCGCCCGTCCACGGCGAATATGTCGCTCACCTCAATTGGATTGGAGAGAACGTTATCGCCCGTTCCCCTGCCGGTGACGAGCTGGCACGCGGAATCTTTAAAACCGTCGATGCCTTTGGTCGCGCGTGTATCGAAACGGAAGGCGGCGTGCGATCCTTCCATTTTGAGGAGGCATCGCTGCGTCCCTTGAGCGAATAGGGCGCCGCAGCCACCTACTCGGCAGCATTACCCGGCAATCCAAACCTTCATTCAAAACAAAAGAGCCCCGCTACCGTAATGGCAGCGAGGCTCTGTAAGCTATGAGCGATATCGCTTAGAGCTTGATGTCGATGTCGACGCCAGCGGGGAGGTCGAGACGCATGAGCGAATCAACGGTGCCCGAGGTGGGGTCGAGGATGTCGATGAGGCGCTTGTGGGTGCGCATCTCGAACTGCTCACGGGAGTCCTTGTTCACGTGCGGCGAGCGGATAACCGTGTACAGGTTGCGCTCGGTGGGCAGGGGGACAGGACCGGAAACGCGAGCGCCGGTCTTCTGAGCGGTCTCGACGATGAGCTTCGCGGACTGATCGACGACCTCGTGATCATAGCCCTTGAGGCGAATGCGGATCTTCTGGGTAGCCAACTTAAACCTCCAAAGAGTGCGAGAGATGCTCTCGCGGATTACGTAACAGGGAGCTCGAACTTAGGCGTTCTTGCTCATGACCTCGTCCACAATGGACTTGGGCGCGGGCTCATAAGAGTCGAACTGCATCGTGTAGGATGCACGGCCCTGGGTCTGGGAGCGAAGGTCGGTAGCGTAACCGAACATCTCGCCCAGCGGCACCTTGGCACGGATGAGCTTGCTGTTCTTGCGATCCTCCATGCCCTCGATCTTGCCGCGGCGACCGGAGAGGTTGCCCATAACGTCGCCCATGTACTGCTCGGGGGTCTCGACCTCGACAGCCATGATCGGCTCGAGCAGCTGCGGATCGGACTTCTTGAGGGCGTCCTTGATAGCCATGGAACCGGCGATCTTGAAGGCGGCCTCGGAGGAGTCGACCTCGTGGTAAGAACCGTCGAACAGGGTGACCTTAACGTCGAGGACCGGGAAGCCGGCGATAACACCGGTGTTCAGGGCCTCCTGGATGCCCTTGTCGATGGACGGGATGTACTCCTTGGGCACGACGCCGCCGACGATAGCGTTGACGAACTCGTAGCCGAAGCCCTCCTCCATCTTCTCGAGCTTGATGACGGCGTGGCCGTACTGACCGCGACCGCCGGACTGACGGACGAACTTGCCCTCAGCCTTCTCGACGTCGTGACCAGCGGTCTCGCGGTAGGCAACCTGGGGCTTACCAACGTTAGCGTCAACCTTGAACTCGCGGAGCAGACGGTCGACGATGATCTCGAGGTGCAGCTCGCCCATGCCGGCGATGATGGTCTGGCCGGTCTCGTGGTTGGTGGACACCTGGAAGGTCGGGTCCTCCTCGGCGAGCTTGGTCAGAGCCAGGGACATCTTGTCCTGCTCGGCCTTAGTCTTGGGCTCGATGGCAACGTCGATAACGGGCTTAGCGAACTCGATCTTCTCGAGGACGATCTCCTTGCCCTCGGCGCACAGGGTGTCACCGGTGGTGGAGTTCTTGAAACCGACGCAAGCGACGATGTCGCCGGCGGCAGCGTCGTCACGGTCGATACGCTCGGCGGCGTTCATCTCGAGGATGCGGCCGAGGCGCTCACGCTGACCGTTGGAAGCGTTGACAACGTAGGAGCCGGACTCGGCGCGGCCGGAGTAAACGCGGACGTAGGTGAGCTTACCGACGAACGGGTCGGTCATGATCTTGAAGACCAGGCCGGAGAAGGGCTCGTCGAAGGAAGGATGACGCTGGATCTCCTCGCCGGTGTCCGGATCGGTACCGGTGACGGCCTCAACGTCAAGCGGGCTGGGCAGGTAGTCGACGACAGCGTCGAGCAGCTCCTGGACGCCCTTGTTCTTGTAGGCGGAGCCCACGAAGACGAGGTTGAGCTCGTTGGCCAGAACGCCCTTGCGCAGAGCAGCCTTGAGCTCCTCGACGGTGAAGTCCTCCTCCATGAGGATCTTCTCCATGAGCTCGTCGTCAAAGCTGGCAGCAGCGTCGAGGAGCTCCTCGCGCTTGGTGGCAGCGATGTCGGCGAACTCAGCCGGGATCTCGTCCATCGGCTCGGGGTAGGTCATGCCCTTGTCGTCGGCCTTGAAGTCCCATGCGGTCATGGTGACCAGGTCGATGACGCCCCAGAAGTTGTCCTCGGCGCCCATCGGGACCTGAGCGGCCACAGCGTTGGCGTCGAGACGATCCTTCATGGTCTCGATAGCGTTGAAGAAGTCAGCGCCCACGCGGTCATACTTGTTGATGAAGGCGATGCGGGGGACGTTGAAGGTAGAAGCCTGACGCCAAACGGTCTCAGACTGGGGCTGAACGCCGGCAACGGCGTCGAAGACGGCGACAGCGCCATCGAGGACGCGCAGGCAGCGCTCGACCTCGGCGGTGAAGTCAACGTGGCCCGGGGTGTCGATGATCTGGATGCGGTAGTCCTTACCGTCCTTGTTCCAGAAGCACGTGGTAGCAGCGGAGGTAATGGTTACGCCGCGCTCCTGCTCCTGAACCATCCAGTCCATGGTGGCAGCGCCCTCATGGACCTCACCGATCTTGTGGGTCTTACCGGTGTAGTAAAGAATACGCTCGGTCGTGGTGGTCTTACCGGCATCGATGTGGGCCATGATGCCGATGTTACGGGTATCGGAAAGCTTGTACTTAGGCTTAGCCATGTTAGTTCCTTACCTTAACTTACCAACGATAGTGAGAGAACGCGCGGTTGGCCTCGGCCATCTTGAAGACGTCCTCACGCTTCTTGACGGAAGCGCCCAGGCCGTTGGAAGCGTCGAGGATCTCGTTAGCGAGACGCTCGGCCATGGTCTTCTCCTTGCGAGCGCGGGAGAAGTTGACGATCCAGCGGATACCCAGAGCGGTGGAACGACGGGAGTTGACCTCCATCGGGACCTGATAGGTAGCGCCACCGACACGCTTGGGCTTAACCTCGAGCGTGGGCTTGACATTGTCCATAGCCTTCTTGAAGGTAGCGAGAGCGTCGCCACCCTCGGACTTCTCGGCAACGATCTCGAAAGCGGTGTAAACGATGCGCTCAGCGGTGGCCTTCTTGCCGTCAAGAAGGACCTTGTTGATGAGCTGAGTCACCAGGCGGTTGTTGTAAACGGCGTCAGGCTGAACCTCACGACGATTAGCTGCTGCACGACGCGGCATGTGAAATCTCCTTAAGTGTCTACCGTGCGGCGCTTAGGCGGCACACGGCGAAAGTATCAAAACGTTATCTGGCTTATTTGGCCTTGGGGCGCTTAGCACCGTACTTGGAACGGGCCTGCATACGGTTCTGGACCGGAGCAGCGTCGTAGGCGCCACGGATGACGTGATAACGGACACCAGGG
Organism: uncultured Collinsella sp.; assembly: GCA_938014285.1. Lineage (GTDB taxonomy): Bacteria > Actinomycetota > Coriobacteriia > Coriobacteriales > Coriobacteriaceae > Collinsella. The sequence continues at coordinate 9,526 of CALLRY010000399.1, forward strand.
AGGTCACGGACACGACCGCCGCGGACGAGCACGATGGAGTGCTCCTGCAGGTTGTGGCCCTCACCCGGGATGTAAGCAGTAACTTCGATGCCGTTGACGAGGCGAACACGGGCAACCTTACGAAGAGCCGAGTTCGGCTTCTTGGGGCTCGTGGTGAAGACGCGGGTGCACACGCCGCGCTTCTGGGAGTTGTGCTGCAGAGCAGCGTTCTTGGACTTCTTGGGCACGGAACGACGGCCCTGGCGAACCAGCTGGTTAATAGTAGGCAAAGCGTACTCCTTCTCGAATGATTCCAGCTTTCTGTAAAGTGCAACGGCTTGAATCGAGGGGTCAGCATCCCCCTACGAAACACGCAGTTCGATAGGATACGTGGCGTTAGCTGTGCCGTCAACAGACCACGCCGCCGGGCGTATCCCAAAATTGGCACATTTCCGCAAAGCCTACACAAAAGGAATCTTCTTTTGTGCGCGGGGGCGGATCCCCGGCCC
>CALLRY010000400.1:0-2286 GCA_938014285.1 uncultured Collinsella sp.
TCGAGATCCGGTTTTATCCGGGTGCCGACGCGCGTCCCGATGTGCCCAAGCGCTGGCCGCAGGTGCCCTGTCCGGTGGATGCCGCAGCGGGGGAGCGCGTCGTCGTGCATTGCAAGCGTAAGGTTGACACGGGCTGCGAGGTGTACCTGATTCGCAGCGCCGGCGTGTTGGATCAGACGGCGGCGGTGTTGGAGCGCATGCGGGCCGAGGCGGATGCGATTGCGCCCGTTGCGCGTGCCGTTGAGGTGCTGCCCTTTGAGGACGTTGCGGTGGATGGCGGTGCGTCCACGGAGTTGGTGGAGTGCGCGGTTCCCACTCGCATGGTTTTTGCTTGGCAGCTGATGGATGCCGACCCGCGCGGAGAACTTGATTTGTCCGACGCCGTTGTGGTGCTTGACGAGGTGTGCCGCACGGGTGACGCTGACTGGACCCGCTCACTGATACAGCGTGCCGGGCGCGTCGTCTGCCGCAACCTGGGACAGGTGGTGATCGCTCGCGAGCTGGGCGTGACGTTTGACGTGGCGGCGCCGGTGTTCTGCGCGAATCGGGCCACGCTTACCTGGCTGCGCGGACTCGGTGCGGGGCGGGTGTGCTTGCCGGCGGAGTTGCTCGGCAATGATGCGGAGCGTATTGCCGAACTGGCCGCTGAACCCGGCGTCTTGGGTCCGGTCGACGCCGACCGTCCCGAGCTTATGGTGTGCGAGCACTGCCTGCTGACCGCCGAGGGCGTCTGCGCCACCGATGCGACGGGACAGGTTCGTTGCCGCGACTGCTTGCGTCGTCGGCAGGTACGCTATCTGGTCGAGCGTGACGGTACACGTCTGCCAGTTGCCATTGACGCATGCGGCAGGACGAGGATTTTCCTGTCGTAGGTGCTGCGTCGCGTCAGTTTGTTATCATAAGAGAGTTTATGGACTTCCAGCACCGCCGTTTTCGGCGAGGGTGCTATAGCAAAAGGAGGATACCCAATGCTGTCTGTTGACGAGCAAATGCGTATCATCACCTCGGGCGCCGCGCAGATCGTTCCCGAGGCCGACCTTCGCAAGAAGCTTGAGAAGGGCGAGCCCCTCAACATCAAGCTCGGCGTCGACCCCACCAGCCCCGACCTGCACCTGGGCCACGCCGTGCCGCTGCGCAAGATGCGTCAGTTCCAGGACCTGGGCCACAACGTCACCCTCATCATCGGCAACGGTACCGCGTTGATTGGCGACCCTTCGGGCAAGAATTCCACCCGTCCGCAGCTTTCGCAGGAGCAGATCGAGGCCAATGCCGAGACCTACGTGAGCCAGGCCATGAAGATCCTGGATCCCGAGAAGACCACCATCGTGCACAACGGTGACTGGATCCTTTCGATGGATCTGGCCGGTCTGCTGCAGGTGTGCTCCAAGTTCACCGTCGCCCGCATCCTCGAGCGCGACGACTTTACCAAGCGCTACCAGTCTCAGACGCCGATCGCCCTGCATGAGTTCCTGTATCCCGTGATGCAGGCTTTCGACTCCGTGCAGATCAAGGCCGACGTCGAGATGGGCGGCACCGATCAGCTCTTCAACCTGCTCGCTGGCCGTGAGCTCATGGAGAAGATGGGCATGGAGCCGCAGATCGCGCTCACCATGCCGCTGCTCGAGGGCACCGATGGCGTGCGCAAGATGTCCAAGTCCTATGGCAACTACATCGGCCTGACCGACGCTCCCAAGGATATGTTCGGCAAGACCATGTCCATCCCCGACGAGATGATCGGCAAGTACTATCGTCTGGCCAGCTCGCTCACCCCGGCCGAGGTCGACAAGATCGACGCCGCCCTGGCCGATGGTTCTGCCGACCCCTACGAGCTCAAGCGCGCTCTGGGCCGCGACCTGTGCGACACCTACCACGGCGCCGGCGCCGGAGACGAGGCTCAGGCCGAGTTCGACCGCGTGTTCAAGGAGGGCCAGCTTGCCGACTTCCCCGAGAAGCATGTCGAGCTGACCGTCAACGACGAGGGCCAGATCTACCTCGCCGGCCTGCTCAAGAACTTGGGCCTTTCGGCGAGCGCCGGCCAGGCTCGTCGCGATATCGACGGCGGTGGCGTCAAGATCAACGGCAAGGCCGTGGCTCCCAAGAGCTACAACATCGATCCCAGCGCCCTCAAGCTGGGCGACACCCTTTCTGTGGGTAAGCGCAAGGGCTTCAAGCTTATTTAGTTACGCGGTTTTACCAAACCGCGTAACCGGTCGACGCTGCAAACCCGCCAGCGCGGCAATCTGCCTTTCAACTTCGGCGGCATGACCAGAAGGTCAATGCCGCCTC
>CALLRY010000401.1:0-6685 GCA_938014285.1 uncultured Collinsella sp.
CCGCCATTACGGCCGCACGTGCTGGCAAAAGCGTCTGCATCGTTGAGCGCGATGTCGCCTGCGGCCTAAAGCTCCTTGCGACCGGTAACGGCCGCTGCAACCTCTCCAACGAATCGATTGATCCTCAGCGGTATAACCACCCCGCATTCGTCGAATCTGTCATGGGCCCCCAACCCGAACAAGAGCTTATGGGTTTCTTCTCCTCGCTGGGCATCATGACAGCCTCCGAGGAAGGCCGGCTATACCCGCGCTCCCTTCGCGCAGAATCGGTGCGCGACGCGCTTCTCAACGTTTGCGACCGCCTAGGTATTACCTTAATCTGCGGAGCCAACGTTGCCTCGGCGCACAAAGCTTCCGAAGGCTGGACACTCCAAATAGACCGTCCAGCGCGGGCGCTCAAGGCAAAAAAGCACGACGACCGAAAAACGGAGCTCCGCTCGCTTCGGAAAGCGCTCGCCGATGTCCCTCGCAAGAACGAGGCCCTGGAGGCACATGCCGTAATTATCGCCACGGGTGGCAACCCCACCGGTATCGCCGATACGTTTAGCCTCCCCCTCACTTCGCTGCGCCCCATCCTCTGCCCCGTATCGGCAACGGTCGTCGGCGATCGGGCGGCACTCAAGACGTTGGACGGCCTGCGCGTCCGCGCCCGCTTGACGCTCGCCCGCAATCATAATGAGCTCTGGCACGAAGACGGTGAAGTCCTGTTTCGAGCCTTCGGCGTCTCGGGCGTCGCTGTCTTCAACCTCTCCCGTCGTATCCAGCGCGGTGATACGATCCTGCTCGACGTTTTCCCCGACCTCTCCAAAGACGAGCTGCTCGATATGCTCAACCGGCGCGTTGAGCTGCTCGGCGGCTTTTCGCCCCGCGATCCCCGTTGGCTCGACGGCATGCTCGCCCCGCAACTCTCCCGCGTCGTCTGCACGGCGTTCGAGCAGTGCCATCCAGGCTCCAACGATGTCATCCACCTGGTCTCGATCCTCAAGCACTTTAAGTTGCTCGTTGAGGGAACAGCCGAGGAGCGCTCGGCACAGGTCACGCGTGGTGGCGTATCTGTCGAGAGTATCTCAACACCCAGTCTACGCGCGCGCAGCGTTGTCGACGCCCCGCTTTACGTCTGCGGCGAAGCGCTCGACATCGACGCCGATTGCGGAGGCTTTAACCTTGCGTGGGCATGGCTCTCGGGCATTCGCGCTGCAAGCAGCCTGTAGCCGCGCAGTCTATAATCAAAAACGCATTCGGGCCGTCTGGGATACCGGACGGCCTCTTTCTTGCCTCTAAGGAGACCTCGATGATCGAAATCACCCAAGTCAACGCTTCGCTCGATGAAGCCGGCGATGAAAATGCCTGCCTCATTGTTGGCAAGCGAGTCGCCAAGCGCGTCCTACGTTGCAAAGACTCCGAGATCAAGTCCATCGAGCTCCACCGCAAGTCAATCGACGCTCGCAAAAAACGAGACGTCCATTTTATCCTGAGCTTTCGTGTTGAGCTGACCAGTCCCCACCTCGAGCGAGAAGCGGTCGACAGCGTTTCCGAACGTGACCGCTCGCTCGTACGCGCGATAGAAGACGATGAGCCTTCATTCCCCTCCCCCATTTCCGACGCATCCAAAGAGCGCCCCGTCGTTGTCGGCGCCGGATGCGCCGGCCTTTTCGCTGCGCTCACGCTCGCCGAAGCAGGTCTTAAGCCCTTGCTCATCGAGCGCGGCGACCCGGCATTTCGCCGCTCGCATGCAATCGACCTCTTTCTAAAGGAGCGCATCCTCGACCCCGAGAGTAATATCCAGTTTGGTCTGGGCGGCGCGGGGACCTTCTCGGACGGCAAGCTCAATACGGGAACAAAAAATCCCGCCCATCGCCTTATCCTCGAAACCTTCGTCGAGGCGGGTGCGCCCCGCGATATTCTGTGGGATGCCAAGCCGCACATTGGCTCCGACATCCTTCCCACGGTTGTCACCGCTATATCCCAGCGCATCGAGCAGCTCGGAGGTGTCGTCCGTTATCGAACAAAGCTCGTCGACATTCACATCGACGCGTCTGGCGCCATTACCGGTATTGATGTCCAATCGTCCCAAGACGCCGCTTGCGAGCCAATCGAGACAAAGCACCTCATCCTCGCCTGCGGGCATTCTGCTCGCGATATTTTTGAGCTCCTTAAAGACCACAACGTGGCCCTCGCACAAAAGACCTTTGCCATGGGCGTTCGCATCGAGCATCCGCAGCGCGACATCGATCGAGCCCAATATGGAGCCTTGGCGGGACATCCAGCGCTCGGGGCGGCCCCTTACAAACTTGTTGCCCATCTTCCCAACGGCCGCAGCGTGTTCTCGTTTTGCATGTGCCCCGGCGGACAGGTTGTCGCCGCCTCTTCCGAGCAGGGCCACCTGTGCGTCAACGGCGCTAGCCTCAATGCCCGCGACGGACGCAACGCAAATGCCGCCTTGCTCGTTAACGTCACGCCTGAGGACCTTCCCAACGATGACCCGCTCGCCGGCATCGAGCTCCAGCGTGCCTGCGAGGCGGCCGCCTATCGCCTGGGCGGCTCCAACTGGAACGCACCGGCACAGCTCGTCGGAGATTTCCTCGCAGGACGCGCCAGCAAGGCGCCCGGAAAGGTAAAGCCCACCTATCCGCTCGGTGTGACCTGGACGGCAATTGACGAAGCCCTGCCGCAGCATATCGTCGAGTCGCTCCGCCTGGGACTTCCCCTACTCGGAAAAAAGCTACGAGGCTACGCCCGCCCCGATGCCGTTCTTACCGGCGTGGAGACTCGTTCGAGCTCACCGATCACTGTCACCCGAGACCGAACGTGCCATGCCGTGTCGACCCCGGGCCTCTACCCTTGTGGTGAGGGAGCTGGATATGCCGGCGGCATCATGAGCGCGGCCACCGACGGCATTCGTTGTGCCGAAGCCCTGATCGCAGACCTCTAGCGCACGAATTCCAGCACGCAAAAGACACAGGCCCCGAGCTCCACAGGGAACTCGGGGCCTGTTCGCTATTTCTTAAACCGTGCACCCTGGCGTTTTCTGCCCGATGCGAACGTGGAACCCTTGCGGGCCTGCGAACGTAAGCGCTCGATCGTCTCGTCCTCAGACGCACCTTCGAGCATCGCTCGAATCTGAACGACGGCATCGCGCAGGCGCGCCGCCTCCTCAAAGTCCATGGCGGCAGAAGCGTTGCGCATATCCTCTTCCATGGTTTCGACGATCCGCACAAGCTCGTCATGCGGCAGTTCTTCCAACTGCTCCGCAAGTGCCTGCTCGGGCGCCACCGTTTCCGGCACGCCGCCCTCGCCCGACTCATCGGGCGTATAGAATGCGCCATGGCCAAGGGAGTCGCCCTTCGAGCGCCCCTTGGAACCCACGGTTTTTTCGGCTTCGGCAATAAAACTTGAGATGTCGTTGATGGCCTTGCGCACCGTCTTGGGCACAATGCCATGCTCTTCGTTATATGCCATCTGAATCTCGCGGCGGCGCCGCGTCTCCTCGATGGCCTCTTTCATCGAATCGGTCACAACGTCCGCATACATGATGACTTCGCCATCGGCGTTACGGGCCGCGCGGCCAATCGTCTGAATCAGCGAACGGCGGTTGCGCAAGAAGCCTTCCTTATCGGCGTCGAGAATTGCCACCAGTGAGACCTCGGGAAGATCCAGGCCCTCACGAAGCAGGTTGATGCCAACGAGAACATCGATCTTGCCCTCGCGCAGCGTTCGCAGGATCTCGACACGGTCCATTGTCGCCGTATCAGAGTGCATGTAATTGACCTTAATGCCCGCGTCGAGCAGATGGTCGGTCAGGTCCTCGGCCATGCGCTTGGTCAACGTGGTCACCAGCACGCGCTCCTTGCGGGCAACGCGCTCGCGAATCTCGTCCTCAAGATCGTCAATCTGGCCGCGTACTGGACGCACGTCAATCTTGGGGTCGAGCAGGCCGGTCGGACGAATAATCTGCTCCACGTCGTTCTGGCTCACCCGCAGCTCGTAGTCGCCCGGCGTGGCCGAAACATAGATAAACTGGGGTATCCTTGCCTCAAACTCATCGAAACGAAGCGGGCGGTTATCGAGCGTCGAGGGCAGGCGAAAACCGTGTTCCACCAGCGTCACCTTACGCGAGCGGTCACCTTCGTGCATGCCGCGAATCTGCGGCACCGTCACATGGCTCTCATCGATGATGCAGAGCATATCCTTGGGAAAGTAATCGATTAGGGTAAACGGCGGCTCACCCGGTTTGCGACCGTCCAGATGACGCGAGTAGTTCTCGATGCCGTTGCAAAAGCCCATCGTCTCGAGCATCTCAAGATCATAATCGGTGCGCTGCTGCAGACGCTGCGCCTCGAGCAACTTGTCGGTCGCCTTGAGCTCCGCGACGCGCTTCTCGCACTCTTCGCTGATCGATTTCAGAGCCGCCTTGACCTTCGGCTTCTCGGTCACGTAGTGCGATGCCGGCCATACGGGGATGGCCTCGTACTCACGCAGCATTTCACCGGTGACCTCATCGATCTCGGCAATCAGCTCGACCTCGTCGCCAAAGAACTCAAACCGCAACGGATGCTCGGCATAAGGCGGATACACGTCGACAACATCGCCGCGCACGCGGAACGTGCCGCGTGCCAGGTCATAGTCATTGCGATCATATTGAATGTCGATAAGTGCATGGATAAAGTCATCGCGCTCGAGCGGAACCTTCTTGTCGACGTTTGGAGCTAGGCCCGCATAGTCCTCTGGAGAGCCGATGCCATAGATACACGAGACCGATGCGACGACGATCACATCGCGTCGAGAGAGCAGTGACGCGGTCGCCTGATGTCGCAGCATCTCGACCTCTTCGTTAATCGAGGAGTCTTTCTCGATATATGTATCGCTTTGCGGCACATACGCCTCGGGCTGATAGTAGTCGTAGTACGAGACGAAGTAGACCACAGCGTTGTTGGGAAAGAACTCTTTGAGCTCGCTCGCAAGCTGAGCGGCGAGCGTTTTATTCGGAGCCATGACCAGCGTCGGCTTTCCCAGGGCCTCAATAGTCTTTGCCATCGTGAAGGTCTTGCCCGAACCAGTCACGCCCAGCAAAACCTGATAGCGGTCTCCGTCCCTCACACCCTGCACAAGCGACTCAATGGCTTTAGGCTGAGAGCCTGCAGGGTCATAGGGAGACACGACCTTAAACGGCACGTCAGAGCCTTCAACGCCAAAGCGCTTAAGTTCACCACCAACGCGTTCTACTTCAAATTCCGCCATGGATACTCCTAACTCATATATCTGCAGTATACGCAGGCGGCAGGCATAGTCCTATACGAACCGATCGGGATAGAGGGTCTTGTAGCGAACCCAGGCATTATTGACACGAATCAGATACGCCTGCGTCTCGGGAAAGGTGATTGCATTATGAAGCGACGTACTCTGTTGCGCCCATCCGTCGACATTGCCCATGCCGGCGTTATAGGCGGCAATGGCACTGTCAGTCGACCCGTTAAAATACGCTAGAAGATACGAAAGATACGCACAGCCAAACTCGATATTCGTAGCCGGATCGTTAAGGTTGTCGGCCGAATACTCGCCACCGTCGACAAGGCCCTTGGCGATCATATCCTGGGCAGTCTCGGGCATCAGCTGCATTAATCCCTGAGCACCCTGATTCGACTCGGCCTCGGGATCCCAATTCGATTCAGACTTAATGACAGCGCACACCAAATACGGATCCAGATTATGCGAAATACTGGATTGCTTTACATACGCCTCGTAGTCAATCGGATACAGCGGCTTAAAGAAAGCGGCAGGAGCATACGAGTAAACGAATGAGATAAGGCCGAAGGCAAAAACGGCAGTCAGCGGTATAAGGCGATACCACGTAAGGAAACGTGTCTTAGGCATCGGCCTCCTCCTTATCCGCAGTATCTAAAAACCCGTGGCATGCAAGCCATGAGTCAAGCTGCTCAAAAAGCGAATTATCGCCTGCGGCATTATCAATCACCGTTGTAGCGAGATTGCACAGAGCAGACTCTTCGGGCTGGCAAGCAGAACGAGCATCGAAATCGGATGGCTCCATACCACGTTGAATAGCGCGCTCGCGACGAACTGACAAAGGGGCGCTAATGACCAGAATTTCATCAGCCAAGCCAAATGCATCCTCAAAACCAGTCGGAGCTGAAACCTCGACCACCGCAAAGGGATAACGGGGAGATGAAACCGTACAACAAACCGGATCGAGAATCCTAAGCGAAAGCTGTTCAATCAGAACGGGATGCACGATGCCATTGAGCCGTGCGACCGAATCAGGAGAAGCGAAAGCTCGAGAAGCGAGGATACTGCGGCGAATGCCGCCTTCCTCATCCAAAATGTCCCAACCGAATTCATCCGCGAGAGCATTGACGATATCAGAGCCCGGCACATACAGCGATTTTGCAAGCTCATCCAGATCGATAAGCATAGCGCCACGAGATTCGAAATAGCGGCAGGCAGTCGACTTACCCGAAGCAATATTGCCCAAGACAAATACGGTAAACATCAAGCCCTCCCTAACGCCAATGCGAGTAATTATCGCTCAAATAAACTAGATGGACTCAAAAAACAGCCAAACAGTAAGAGCGCATACGGGGAAGCTAGGTCCCAAAGCACAACATGTATATAACACAAAAAGGGGGAGGCCGCGAGGCCTCCCCCTTCTCAGTTCAAGCGTACGGCTCGG
>CALLRY010000402.1:0-2912 GCA_938014285.1 uncultured Collinsella sp.
CGATGCCAAACCGCGGCAAACGCCCTCGGGATCGGCACCGACGGCCAGAGCAGCCGTGGCGGCACATAGGGCATTAATGACATTGTGATGGCCCGAGATCTTGAGCTCGGACGTGGCGACAAGCTGAGTCTCGACGCCCTTCAGGCGCACGACCATCTTGCCATCGCGCACAAAGGCGGCGTCTGCACCCTCGGGCTCGTCAAAAGCGACCTTGCAGATGCGGCGACCCGGTGTGTAGATGTACTCATCGAACTCATGGATGCCGGCATCCTCAACGTCGATAACCACGAGGTCGTCATCGACCATATTCTCGAACAACTTGATCTTGGCAAGCGCATAGTTCTTGTGGCTCTTGTGCCAGCCCAGGTGGTCGGGCGTGATGTTGAGCAGCACCGCCACGCGAGGATGAAGCTCGGCTGTCGTAGCAATCTGATAACTCGACAGCTCGGCCACAAACCACTCATTGTGTGCGCGGCCGTCGATCTCGTTCACCGGCGGCTCACCGATATTGCCGACGGCCACGCTGGCTTCACCGGCGGCCTTGAGCAGATAATCGGTCAGCGACGTGGTAGTTGTCTTGCCGTTGGTGCCCGTGATGGCGATCCAATTTTGGGGAGACAGGCGATAGGCAAACTCGGGCTCGCCCATAATCTGAGCGGCATGCTCACGCCCGGCCTTAAAGAAAGTCGAGAACTCCGAGATACCCGGGCATGTCACGCACACGTCATAGGCACCCTCGACCTGCTCGGTGCCGTAGACAAACGACGCGCCCTGCGCCTCAAGCGCACGTGTGGCGTCATTGGGCTCGGAGGTACCGCCGCCATACACGGTCGTGGCGCTCACGCGCTCGGGATGAGCCAACGCCCAACGGGCGACATCGAGACCGGATTTACCCTGCCCCAAAACAAGCAGGCTAAAGACATCAGCAAGAGGCATGAAAGACCACTATCCCAACTGGAAGAACAGGGCGAGGCCAACGGCGCCAAAGGCCGCGGCGATAATCCAAAAACGGATAACGACCTTGGTCTCGGCCCAGCCCTTCTTTTCGAAATGATGATGGATGGGCGCCATAAGGAAGACGCGCTTGTGCGTAAAGTGGAAATAGACGACCTGGATCATGACCGACAGAGTCTCGACGATAAACAGGCCGCCGATGATGAGGGAAACGACTTCGGTGTTGGTAATGATGGAGGTGCAGGCAAAAGCGGCACCCAGGGCAAGCGAGCCGGTATCGCCCATAAAGATGCTCGCCGGGTAGCAGTTGAACCACAAAAAGCCCAGGCAGGCACCGGCGCACGCCGTGCAGAAGATGGACAGGTTCACGTCACCGTGCAAAAACGCCATGGCGGCCATGGCGAGCATGGCGATCATGGAAGTGCCGCCGGCAAGGCCGTCCAGACCATCGGTCAGGTTCACGGCATTGGAAAGACCAGCGATCATCAGCCAGCAAAATACAATGTAGAGCCACGGGAACGAAAGGCCGCAGATGGTGGTCGAAAGAACACCGAGGTCAATCGTCAGGCCGCCGGGAAAACGAATCACGGGGGCGACGCCGCACCAATTGACGGCGAGCACGGTAAAAGTGACGCAGATGATGGTCAGGCCGATCATCTTGGCGTGAGGCGTCAGGCCGAGCGAGCGACCATGCGTGACGGAGGTCAGGTCGTCGATGAGACCCAGAACGCCGGTGGCCAGCGTGGCAAGCAGCACGAGCACGAGCTCGGTGGTGAGCTTGCCCATCAGCAGGCAGGTCAGCGAGATCGCGACAAGGATGATGACACCGCCCATGGTCGGCGTACCCTGTTTAATCAAATGACGCTTGGGGCCGTCGGCTCGGACCTGCTGGCCGATACCCTCGACCTTCAGCAGCTTGATCCACCACGGCATAAGCAGCAACGCAATGGCGGCAGCGATGCCAAGTCCCAAAAAGGCCTGATACGTAGGATACGAGGGATTGCCGAACATGGGCTAGCACACACCTTCCACAAAGCGGTCGAGCTCAACAAAACGGGAACCCTTGACCAGTACAACATCATGATTTTCAAGCGCGCCGCCCATGCGGTCGAGCACCTGCTGATAATCGGAGAATACCTGGATGCGGTCCTCATCCATACCCATCATACGTGCGGCATCGGCCATGAGCTGAGCCAGCTCGCCGCCAACGCACGCGAGCATGTCGAGCTTCTTGGCGGCGGCATAGGCTCCCACGAGCTCATGCATGCGGGGAGCCTCGTCGCCCATCTCGCCCATCTCGCCCAAGATCGCCATGCGCGAACCGTCACAGATGAGCGAGCACAGCAAATCGAGGCCGGCAGCCATAGACTCGGCACTGGCGTTATAGGAGTCGTCGATGATGCGTGCTCCGCTCTTGGCGCGCTTGATCTCCTGACGGTGACCGGTGATCGTAAGGCCCCTAAAGGCAGCATCGATCTGCTCGGGCGTCACGCCAAGACGATAGGCGACCGCGGCGGCCTTGACGGCATTGGGCACGGACTGCACACCGGGAATAGCCAACATGGTATCGACCGTGTCGCCCTGACCAAAGTCGAGCGTAAAGACCGGATGGCCCTCGTCGTCGACGCGAATGTCGCGCGCGCGGACCTCGTCGTCGTCCGAGACACCGGCCAGCATCACGTCAATACCCGCAGGCTGGGCGAACGTATCGCGAATGAACGGCGTAAAGTCGTCCTCGCCGCCCAAAACCAGCAACGGCGAGAAGTCGCCGGCGGCGCACATGCCCTGGACAATCTCGGACTTGGCGCGAGCGATGTTCTCGCGGCTGCCCAGGATACCGATGTGGGAGGTTCCGATCTTGCTCACGATGGCAAGATTGGGGTTGGCAGACTGGGACAGGCGCTCAATCTCATGAAAATGGTTCATGCCCATCTCGAGCACCAGGACCTCGGTATCGG
>CALLRY010000403.1:0-4218 GCA_938014285.1 uncultured Collinsella sp.
GTTTGGTTCCTAGTGGCTATGCGGGCAGTTGGCGCAGCAGCCGCTCGTGGCGTTGGTGCTGGAGCCGCCGCTTCGCTGGTCGGTGTTGTAGAAACCGCTGCCCTCAAATTTAATGCCGCTGGCCGAGAATGTCTTGGCCGCCGGGGCACCGCAGCTGGGGCACACGACCTCGGGACTCTCGGACATGGGATGCTCAACCTCAAACACGTTGCCGCAGCTCGAGCACTTGTAATCGTAGCGCGCCATAATACTTCCTTTTCAGCACAAAGCGAGCAGATTACTCTGCCCGCAAAAATTCAAACGTCTGTAACTGTACCCTATATCGGGGGTTTTATCACGCTTCGCCCCAGAATCTATGGTTGTTGCGCAGGAGCTGTGCGGTTTTGTTTTCGGCGGCTGCAATGTCCGCCTCGTCAGCCTGCCAGGTCCAGTTGCCCGTGGCAACGCCCGGAACGTTCATGCGCGCGTCGTCGCCAAGCCCCAGGATATCCTGTAGCGGCATCATCACTAGGGGAGCGTCGCTTGCCAGCGCGTCGCTCATCAGCTTGGCCGCCACCTCAACACCGCTCGGTTCATCGCCGCCCGCAAAGGTACGGGTGCACCAACCGGCCAGCGTCGACGTATCGTGCGTCGAGGTGTACAGAATCTTGCCGGGCGTGGGATGCACACCGCAGCGAACGTCGTAGTCGCTAAACTCCAGCACGTCCATGCCGGGGAAGCCGCAGGTCGAAGCCATGGCTCGAACACCGGGCGTCAAATAGCCCAGGTCCTCGGCGATAAAGTTGAGCGGACCCAGCTCGTCATAGGCGGTCTGGAATAGGTCCTTGCCCGGTCCCGCCAGCCAACGACCTTCGGCGCAAGCCTTGCCTGCGGGGATACTGAAGTAGCTGTGGAAGCCCAGGAAGTGATCCAGGCGTACGCGATCATAGAGCGAAAATGCACGACGCAGGCGATCCATCCACCAGCTATAGCCGTTCTGCTTCATGTGGTCCCAGCGGAACGTCGGGTTGCCCCACAACTGGCCCTCGGGAGCAAAGTTGTCGGGCGGCGCACCGGAAATCTCAATCGCCTTGCCGGTATCGGACAGCCAGAAGTTCTCGGGCTCGCTCCACGCGTCGGCCGAATCGTCGGACACGTACATGGGAATATCGCCGATAACCTCGATTCCTTTCTTGTGCGCATAGTTCATGAGCTCACACCAAGCCAGGTCAAAGCGGTACTGCATGTACGCCTGAAGCTCGGCCTCGTCGTGGAAGCGTTTGTCGTCGATCAGATGCTCGTTGTAGCGCGCGACATCTGCCGGCCAATCATGGCGCGACTCGCCCTCAAAGTACTTCTTAACGGCCATGTAGACGCAGTATTTCTCGAGCCAATCGGCATTGCGATGTTTAAACGCGGTGTACAGCGGATCGGCATCCTCGCCTCCGCGGGCCTTCCAGGTCTCAAAGTCTGCTGCCAGCTCCTCGTGGCTTTCGGGCAGCAGGTCGATATTGCCTGCAAAGGCCGAAGGACCAGCGTAAGGGGAGCGGAAGAAGTCCGTGGGGTTGACGGGGAGAACCTGCCAGTAGCGCATGCCCATGGCGGCCAGATGGTCGATAAAGCGACGCGTGGGCGCGCCGATTGTACCGGGCTTGCCGTCGTCGGTCGGCACCGATGTGATATGACACACAACACCCGCACCGTGATCGAGCGGCTCCTGCAGGCGCTGCTCGGCATGGTGATAGATGATCGACGAGCCCAGCGGATAAAGATCGAGCGTGACCGTGCCGTTGTGGATCTCGCACTCGTGACCGCTAATAACATCGCTCGCGCATTCGCCGAGTGCCGGAATCGTCACACGATGCGAATTGCACAGGCTGCGGTTGATGATGACGGTCGCGGACTCGCCGTCTTTACCGGTACGGTTGTAGGCCAGCACCTCGTCATTGAGCGCGAAGGCCTTGATCTCGCCATCGATCATAAACGGCAGCGCGCGGCGCACGGCCGAGGCATTCTTGACGATCGCGAACGTATCGAAGTCGTGCAGGTTTTCCTTGGTCGGCATGGTGCGGCGATTGCCCGGATCGGTGAGACCCTCCAAGCCGTACTCGTCACCGTAATAGATTGAGGGAACGCCCGGGAACGTCATCTGCATGAGCGTCGCCAGCCAAAAGCGGCTCTTGGCCAGGCCCATGGAATTCTCGTCCAGGCGCCACTTGCTGCGCTCGCTCTCGGGCAGCTGCGACTCGTCGGGGCCGCCGCCGAGTACCGAGATAATGCGCGGACGGTCGTGGCTCGAAAGCAGATTGAGTGCGCAGGACAGGGCCTCGCGCGGGTAGTTCTCGCGCAGGGTTTCGATGTCCTCGGCAGCCTGATAGGCGTTCTTGTAGCCCATCAAAAAGCCGATGACCATGTCGCGGAAGGGGTAATCCATAGCAGAGTCCAGCTCGGAGCCCTGCAGGTAGCGGCGCAGATGGCCGTAGCTGATCTTGTTGGAGGCGTCTTCCCAGACTTCGCCGAGCAACAGCGCGTCAGGCTTTTCGGCAAGCACGGCCTTCTTGATTTCGGCCAGGAAGTCGTCGGAAAGCTCGTCGGCCACGTCCAGACGCCAGCCATGGGCGCCAGCGCGCAGCCATTTGCGGATCACACCGTCCTTGCCCAGGAGCCGCTCGCGTACCAGTTCGGAGCTCTCATTGATGGCGGGCATGTTGCCCATGCCCCACCAGCAGTCATACGAACCGTCCTCGTGGAAGTAAAACGCATCGCGCCACGGCGAGTCCTCGCTCTGCCACGCACCGACGCCGGGATAGTTACCGTAGCGGTTGAAATAGATCGAGTCGTCGCCCGTGTGGTTGAAGACGCCGTCCAGGATGATGGAGATGCCCAGCTTCTCGGCTGCTTGGCACAGCTCGGTAAAGTCCTGCTCGGTGCCCAGAATCGGGTCGATCTTAGTGTAGTCGGCCGTGTCGTAGCGATGGTTGCTCGCAGCCTCAAAGATGGGGTTGAGGTAGATGGCCGTAAAGCCTAGCTCGGCAATGCGGGGCAGGTCATTTTGGATACCCTTGAGCGAGCCGCCGTAAAAATCCCAGGTCTTGATGGAGCCGTCTTCGGCACGCTCGTACTCGGGCGGTTCGTTCCAGTCCTCGACCATGCGGCGCTGGATTCCTTTGCGCGGTTTTTCAACTTCGGCAAGCGTGCGTTCGCGCCAGTTTTCGTCGCGTGCATAGCGGTCGGGGAAGATCTGGTAGACCATACCGCGCTCGTACCAAGTGGGACGGTTCTCGCGGTGCTTGTAGACGGTAATCTGGAAGGACGGAACCTCGGCGTAGTTGTAGGTCACACCCTCGCCACCGGTGCGACCCTGCGGCGCACCCAGGCGAACCTCGGGCTGGCCCTCGATATTGCAGATAAAGCTGTACCAGATAAGACACGGTTCGTCGCATTTGAGCTCTCCGGTAAAAATGCCATCGCCCTCGTGCTCCATCGGGATCAGGGTCTCGCCGACTTCATCGACCCAGGTACGCAAAGTGAGTGTTGCCTGGTTGGGATCGGCATCCTCCAAAATTACCGAGAGTGCAACGGTAGTTCCTGCGGTCACAGCGCCAAACGGAGTACGAAACTGCGGCAGACGGCTGTTGTGAATCAATCTCATAATACGGTCCAGTTCAATAGAATCACGGCCTGCGGGCCATGGGCTTTACGCACAGAATGTAAGTATATCTGTTGTACACAGGCTGTATAAACAACATCCGTTTACCATCGGCGAACGGTTGTCCTAGAAAATCGTTTTACCACTACCTATAGAGAAGGGGCGCCCGGTTGGAGCGCCCCTTGCTTAGTGTTTGATGAGGTTTTGGATCGTCTGTGGGCTAGTGGCGCTTGCGGGTGGCCGTTGCCTTACGGACGGAGGTCTTCTTGGTCGGAGCCTTTTCCTCAGTCTTAGCGGCGGGGGAGACCGGGGCCTCCTTTGCGGGCTCGGTCTTTGCCGTAGCCTTCGGAGTGGTCTTGACCTCGGCGGCCTTCGGCGCCGGCTCGGCCTTTACCTCGACCTTGGCCTCTGCCTTGGGAGCTGCAGTCTTGGTCGTGGCCTTTTTGGCCGTCGTTGTGGCGCGCTTGCGCGTGGTGGTCTTGGCGGCCGGCTTTGCCTTGACAGCTGCCTCGGCCCTGGACTCGGCGGGCGTCTCCTCGACTTTGGCGGCCGGTTTTGCGGCGGTCTTCGTCGTAGCAGCCTTCGTGGTC